>CAZNMO010000052.1:0-13040 GCA_964574195.1 uncultured Clostridiaceae bacterium
GCCCGAGTCTATTCTCAAACGCATTTATTTCATTGGCTCCAAATTTCGCATCTATCCACTGCTTGTCCACATGCCAAATAAGAAGTCCTGCACCTGGCAAAGCTTCATCAAATCCAAGTTTCTTTCTGTATTCTGCCAGATAGTATTCATTTCCTGCCACATAACCATCTTTCCAGAACTTAAAAATATTACTCAATCCACCAGTATTGTATAAGCTTTTTTGATATACATTTTTTGATATAACCTCTGGCGTTACCCACCCCATATATATACGGCTCCATGCGGATAAATTTGCAGGGCATGAACCCGGTTGTTCCCCTTCCAGGTAGTTCCATGAACCCGAACCCATTAGATCCCAATCGCCAACACCCTCGGTAATACCATTTTCTTGATTGTCTGTATCATATAAATCAGGCAACCCTATATCGTGTCCAAATTCATGAGCAAAGGTCCCCAATTGACCAGTTTCAGGAACCATGGCATAGTTGCTCACAGTAATCCCGTCAACTTCTTCCCCATCGGTTATCTCATATCTATGAGACCAAATAAGATCACTATCATCTACCTCTTCCTGACCCTGTCCTGCGTGTATTATAAATAGATGATCCAGCATATTGTCTCCATCTTTATCAAATGGTGTGAAATCAAATCCTTTGTCGTTTAGAAGCTTAACGGATTCTCTTGCCAATTCGCTTATATTCCCATTGAAATCATCAATATCGGCACCATCTTTGCCATAATAAGACATTGTCTTATCACTGTATACAGCTTCTACAACAGTAGTTTCTATTGAAATGCCTCCGCTTGGTGAATATTGTGAGTTCCATTCATAATATTCTCTCATATAATCCAGTATTCCTTCGAAATGCTCTTTATCATTCTCTTCATCAAACTGGACATCTGCAAAATAAACAGGTATTACAAGCACGCTCTCAACATCCCCTGCAGAGGGTATTTTCTCAAACGCTGAGATCTTTTCAGCTTTAGGTGCAAGTGACTTCTTTTGCAATTGTAATTCTTCCAACTTACCTGAACCTTTTTCATATAGTTCGGGATACGTTTCTGGATTAGGAGGCATATATTCCATTCCCTTTTCGTAGATACCGAGCATACTGCCGTTGCCGTAAGTTTTGATGCCGCAATCTGCTAATCCTGTTGTAGAACAGCAAAATACCAGGATCATGATATAAACCAGCACCCTCTTTAGTCTCACACTCATTCTAACCCTCCATTCATATTCATTGACATTCCTGGTTTTACCACATTATCTTCAGTGTCAAAACACAGTTATTATACTGTACTATTTTACAGAATTGGGTAACAATTATATGATTTGTAATTTTATACATATAAACAGTTTTATACTATATATTTTTATGTACAAAACCTTATTTGCCGGCATATAGTCGGCTAGGTAGGAAATCTAAATAGCTTTCCCAACGCCCCAAGCCATCACAAACACATACATTTCTATAGTCGATAGTGAAATGATTAATGACGTCAATCGTTCAATTATGATTGACGTCATTTTTATGCCACCTAGCTCATCAAATGTTGCCTGAATTACAACGGTTTCATGCCATATGTCGGGTACCAACCTATTAACTTATTTGCTATTCAACAACCTCCAAATTGATAACCCAGACTGACTAATAATAGCGTTGATTTCTCTTAATGTATATCCATCTTCCTGTGCTTTCATTGCATACTTTAACTTGTATTCTCTATACTTGCTTTCCCTCCTGCCATTTCCTCTCCTGCATACCTGCCCATATGCAATCACATTCTGGCATTTTCATATATCAGCTACTTTCCTTATTTTACCATGCCCCTTATTCTAATAAAAGAAGAAACCTAAGCTTTGACTTAGGCTTCAAAAAATATCTCGGATTAGTTAACAAGTTAACAGACTGGTACCTTACCCCAACAGCTTCCAGATCAAAGCCGCAAGCACCGGCAAAAACAGATAAAAAAGTATCACCCATACAATGCTCCTGCGCTTGGTCTCATACTTCTCCGCATCCCTGGCAACCTCTTCGGTGCCTACTTCCTCCGGCATATCCATCGCTTCCGACTCCAGCAGACCTTTTGCCAGCTCCAAGGCATTGTCTGGGACATATAGATCTACGCCGTACTTTGACATGCCCATGTAGACCTCCATGTAGTTTCCGGCTTCCTTGTATTTCCTCTGCACAGGTATGTTTTCGGTTCCCAGTACCGACTCCACCAGGACGGCTTCCTGATCGTCAGCCACATTTTTTACAAAAGACCAGCCTTCCATACTGTTATCCTTTGACAATACAAACACCTCACTCTGAATTTATTCTGATATCCAGTCATTCTTTTCTATACATACCGCTATAGGTGGGCAGTTTATCTGGTTCACGAAGTCACTGACCAGTACGGTGAATTTTCTGCAGTCAATTGTCCTTATGTACTCAAGGACAGCATCCTTTTCGTCAAAGCCGCTGTCTCCTCCGTAGTATATGACCAGCATGATGATCCCACCGGGCAGCAGCAGCTCCATTGATTTTTTCAGAGCTTCAATGGTTGACTCCGCTCTTGTGCCTATACTGTGATCGCCCTTGGGCAGGTAGCCCAGGTTGAACATTACTGCCCTGATGCCCTGTGGCACATAGCGATCCATGTTCTGGTGACCGTCCAATATCAGTCTGACATTTGCACCTGTTCCTTTCATGTCCAGCTTTTTGCGGGTGCTTGCAATGGCAGCCTCCTGGATATCAAAGGAATAGACATTACCGGTGTCTCCTACAAGTCCTGCCAGCAGCAGAGTATCATTGCCATTGCCCATGGTCGCATCCACCACAGTATCTCCGGGCAATACCACCCGCTTGATTATTTCATGTGAAATTGCCAGTGAATTGCTTAGTAGCATTTTCCAACTCTTCCTTCCATCAGTAGCCGTACCTTCCCGAGTACTGGAAAGCATCCTTTATCAGGTTTATTCGGCTGTCGTTTTCTTCATCTGCTATTATTTCCATAACATCAAATCTGCACATATTATCCAGCAGTTTATCCTTCTGCATATAATACAACGCTGTCTTCACCAGCTTACGCTGCTTGGATACACTGACAGCCTCCGAGGGCTGCCCGAACCTGTTGCTGCTTCTGGTCTTGACCTCGATAAAAACCACTGTATCCCCCTGCATGGCTATTATATCGATCTCGCCCGCCCTGCAGCTGAAATTCCTGTCCAGAACTCTATAGCCGTTTTCTGCGAGCCAATCCGCAGCAAGGTTCTCCCCAAAGGCTCCAAAGGTCTTGTTATTTCCCATGCATCTCACCCTTTAGCCTGTCTACCTTCGATATAAAAACCAGTATCTCAGCCACTACTCCATACAGCTCCGGAGGGATCTGCTCCCCGATATCCAGCTGCAGAAGGGTATCGACCAGGCCGCTGTTTTCAAAAACAGGGACGTTGTTCTCCTGTGCCGTCTTGATTATTCTTTCTGCTATCTCTCCCCTGCCCAAGGCTGTGACCTTTGGTGCTGTCTCTCCTGTTTCATAGGTAAGGGCAGCGGCTTTTTTCAGCTTTTTTTCCATATCATATCCTCATATCAAAGTTGATTTTATCCGAAGTGCTTTCGTTTATTGCAGCCTCAAGGGACAGCAGGCTGAAGGGCTGCCCGGTGTTCACCACTCTCACGGGGTTCAGGCTGTAGCCCTTTTCCTTCAATGCTTCCTTCAGCATATTGGAGTTTTTCTCCAACACTGTACCTATTTCCTTGTTTTCGACCCTGAAGGTCACATTTACGGTTCTACCCTTTACCTTTATCATGCTTTCCAGATGCCCAAGGCTCTTCAGATCAAGAGCAACCACCACTGTTGCATCCTCGGGGTTTATCTGCCTGCTGCGCTTACCTTCCTTGAAAACATACAGCTTGGCTGTGGAAGTGTCTCCGTTTATAAGCAGCGGGAGCTGCATATAATTGGCGTGCTGGTTTATATTCTTTATAAAGTCCAGACTGTCACGGAGATTGGACAATGCATCCCGGATTTCCGGGTCCTTGCCGCCTTTTTCGTTCAGATACCCTTCCAGCTTTTCACCAAGCTGGGCTATATCCTTAAGCTTTTCTGATGCTTCCTTGCTGTCCTCAAGCTGTCCCGGCTCCATGAATACCTTTTTTATGGCTTCCTTGATCTCCTTCAGCTCCGGGGAATTTTCTCCTTCAATTTTTTTCTGCAGCAGGTCAAGAAAGCTTGATACACCATCTTTATTCTCAATATTTTTAATAAGCATGCCAAGGTTGGCAGGTGTAATGCTCATTTCCTTTGAGACCAGATATGTCAATGCTTCCATATCGGTATTCCTTATGGAAGACAGGATGTTCTCCACCTGTCCGGCTAACCTCCCGACTTCTACACCCGGCTCGACTCCTAGCTTTGCCAGTGCCTTCAGCAGTTCTGAGCCCTCTGCTGCATCCGGCTCAGCCGCTGCTGCATTAACTCCTGTACGCACAGCTTCCTTATTCGCTGTTTGCTCCGGCTTTGCTTCGATTACTTCAGCTTTTACTGCAGTTTTATGCAGTTCGTTTGAAACAGTCTCCTGCATATCAACATCATCATTTATAATCACCGGCCTACTTGCAGCTATAAGAGTATCTACGGCTGCCTTGACTGTTGATCCCTGAAGGCTTTCCTCAGCCTGTACCTCGGCAGGCAATATACTATTTCCATTGATAGTATTTAGCTGTGGCTTTACAGCAGCAGCATCCGGCAGTTCACTTGTCCAGTTGAGCACCAGCTTGTTCAATACATCCACGGGTGTATTCTTTATATTCAAGCCCGATAACATCAACGCCGCTTTTTCCTCACCACTCACATTAAGGTTATCTATACTTTTCTGAAGTCCGGTCAATTTTATGACCGATTCCTTATCCAGTGGAAGGTTATATTTTACAAGAAGCTTTGCAGCCTCAAGGTTTTTCCCATCTATAGGCAGCCCAAACTGTTTCAGCAGACCAGCAACCTTAGATTCCATATCCTCTGTCCGGGCTTCAGTCTTGAACTCTGCATACAGCTTGCCGTCAACCGAGATATTGTTCACCAACAGCTCAACCAGCGCCCCTTTTGGCACAGTTGTGCCCTCGGGGAGCACGGCAGTAAACACCTGTCCGCCGGAAGCCCTGATGGATATATTGTTGCCCAATACTTCAAGCACCCTACCTTTGAGGGTATCCCCTATATCCATATTCTTGAGAAGCTCCATGGCTTCTGTCTTGATATTCAAGAATTTCGCTGAATCAATCCTCATATGGTATCACTCCTGAAAATTCCTTGTAAAGGTTCTTCTATGTACCGGAAGCAACCCGTATTTCCTAATGCATTCAATATGCTCGCTTGTTCCATAGCCCTTGTGCTTGCTGAAATTATATTGTGGATACAGCTCATCATAGGCTGATACCATCCTGTCCCTTTCCACCTTGGCGATTATCGAAGCTGCGGCTATGGACAGACTCAGGCTGTCGCCCTTTATTATTCCCTTCTGTGGTATATCCACATCCTTTAGTGTCAATGCATCCAGAAGTATATAGTCAGGCTTGTGGGACAATCCCTCCAGAGCATGCTTCATTGCCAGACAGGTGGCATTAAGGATATTTATCTCATCTATTGTCTTCTCATCTACGATCCCTATGCTCCAGCACAGGGCTTTGGATTTTATCTCCTCATAAAGGCATTCCCTTTTCTGTTCCGAAAGCTTCTTTGAATCGTTTACTCCGGGGATAAGCACTCCCTCACCCAGTATTACTGCAGCTGTGACGACCGGCCCTGCCAGTGGCCCTCTACCCACTTCATCCACCCCTGCGATCAGCCTGTAACCCTGTTCATAGCCTTTGCGCTCATACTCGGTCATCATATGGAGCCTTTCCTTTTCCTTCTCATCAAATTTTATCTTTACTGCCATTACTCCACCTCATTCTCATTCATGTGTGCCTATATAGCTTATCGGAATTTTTCCGTAAAAAAACAAGCATGTAAAAAACTACATGCTTATTATATCATAAAAATAACGGACGCCCAATGGGCGCCCCTACACATTAATGGGGAAATCCTCAGGGGTCTCCAGGGTTATGTTGCCTATCTTGCCTCCGCGGAATTCATCCAGCAGCATTACCGCAGCCCGCTGTGTATCCACTGCGCCTCCGGCTATTATGCAGCCCCTTTTCCGGCCTATTGCTTCCAAAAGCTCTTCGGGTGTCATAGCTGCCGGTATTTCCTCCAGCTTGTATCTCTGCTTCAGCTTATCGGGAAATCTCGTCATAAGCACCTCCAGCAGCTTCTGTGCCAGTTCGTTCACATCCAGTATCTCATCCTTGATGGCTCCTGTAAACGCCAGGCACATGCCTACCCGTTCATCCTCAAACTTTGGCCAAAGTATTCCGGGCGTATCCAGAAGCTCCAGCTCCCGGCTCACCTTTATCCACTGCTTGGATTTGGTCACACCGGGACGGTCCCCTGTCTGTGCCACGCTTTTTCCCGCCAGTTTGTTTATGAAGGTGGATTTGCCCACGTTCGGTATCCCTATTATGAGGGCTCTTGTGGTCTTCACCAGCAAGCCCTTGCTTTTGAGCTTATCCAGTTTCTCCTTCATCAGCTGGTTCGAAGCTGCCAATACGTCCTTCAGGCCGACTCCCGCGACTGAATTGGCAAGTATCACCTTTGTATTTCCGCGGTTGAAGTATGCCATCCATTTCTTGTTTGCAGCCGGGTCTGCCAGGTCGCTTTTGTTCAGTACAATTATCCGCTTCTTGCCGCCTACTATATCGTCTACTTCAGGATTCCTGCTGCTCAAAGGTATTCTTGCATCCAGAAGCTCTATTACGATATCAACAAGCTTAAGGTCTTCTGCAATCTTACGTTTGGCTTTGACCATATGCCCCGGATACCATTGTATGTTCATATGTATATCACTCCTTAAACACTGTACTTCTTGATCATATTACTCTGCAAATCTATATACAACGAGTTTCTATAATCAAAAGCAAGGTTGCGCGTTTCGTGTTTCGCGTTACGCGATCAAGCTTTTCTTCGAAGGCTCTCTCAAATACCCGCAACTCGTAACGCGTAACCCGTAACATGACCTACACGGAGACCCTTAAGTAAAAATAAAAAAAGGGCTTAGAAAGCCCCCTTTTTTATCTGATTTCCTTTATCTTTGCCTTCTTACCTACTCTGTCTCTCAGGTAGTTAAGTTTAGCTCTTCTTACCTTACCTCTTCTGACTACCTCTATTTTGTCCAATCTAGGTGAGTGTAAAGGGAAGGTTCTTTCCACTCCAATACCGTAAGAAATTCTTCTTACTGTAAAAGTTTCTGACAGTCCACCACCCTGTCTCTTCAATACTACACCTTCGTATACCTGAATTCTTTCCCTGTTGCCTTCTACAACCTTTGCATGCACTTTAACAGTGTCGCCAACATTGAAAACCGGTATATCACTTCTAAGCTGTTCGCCTTCTATAACCTTGATCAAATCCATTGCCATGTCCCTCCTTCCATCATAGACGTTCATGTACATAAAATAATCTACATTAAATGTGATTATAAGCTTGGTGCCTTGACAGCGGAACGCCCGTATTAACGTTAAGATTATATCATATGACAAGCCTTTATGCAAACATAAAATGAATTATATAAGAATTATTTACATTCTTTTTTTATCTTATCCAAAAGCTTCAGATCTTCTTTGGACAAATTGGCCTCTGTCAGAAGCTCAGGCCTCTTTTCAAGGGTCCTTTTTAGTGACTGATACCTTCTCCATTTTTCAATGTTCTCATGGTGTCCGGAAAGCAACACCTCCGGGACCTCCATGTCCCTGAATACGGGAGGCCTTGTATACTGCGGAAATTCCAGCAGGCCTTCGCTGAAGGATTCGATCATGTGTGAATCATCCTCCTTTAGTACTCCCGGGATCAGCCTGCAGGTGGCATCTACAACAGCCATGGCTGCTATTTCCCCGCCGGTAAGCACAAAGTCCCCTATGGATATCTCTTCATCTACCAGAGCCTCTGTGACTCTCTCATCTATCCCCTCGTAGTGCCCGCATATTATCATGATATTTTTATACCCTGCAAGCTCTCTGGCCTTTTCCTGATCGAAGGTTTTGCCTTGGGGACTCATAAGTATTGTATGGGGCTTCTCTCCCAGCCTGGAGGCAATGTCCTCTGCTGCGGAGAATATCGGCTGGCACTGCATTACCATTCCCAGACCGCCTCCGTAGGGGTAGTCATCTACCTTCCTATGCTTGTTTTCAGAGTAGTCCCTGATATTATGAAATTCCAGCTCCACTATCTGCTTTTCCGCGGCCCGCCCGATTATGCTTTCCTTCAGCACAGCTTCAAGCATTTCGGGAAACAGCGTCAATACATCTATCCTCATTTATATCAGACCTTCCGGTAGGCTTACCACAAGCTTCCTGTTCCTTATGTCAATTTCCCTGACAACTTCCTTCAGTGCAGGGATCAGTATATCCTTTCCCTCTGTCTGCACCACATAGACATCATTGCTGCCGGTCTGCAGCACATCCTTGATCTTACCCAGGAGCAAGCCTTCTTCATCATACACTTCCAAATCTATCAGATCGCAGATGAAATATGTATCCTTGGGAAGCTTTACTGCTGATTTCCTGTCAACCTTTATATAGCATTTTCTCAGCTTGTTGGCAGCTTCCTCGGTATCGATCCCCTTGAGCTTCATTATTAGCACATTGCTCTGAAACTTGATCTCTTCCACCACATATTTTATCAGCTGGTCATTTTCCTCAACAAAAATTTCTTTTAGCTTTCTGAATCGGCTCACATCATCGGTCAGAGGATATACCTTGACCTCTCCCTTAAAGCCGTGAATATTTATTATCTGACCTATGCTTAGATATTCGAGCATAATATCACACCCTTACAGCATGCCTGAGCGGCATGACAAATTGGCTGAAAGGCCGTTTCAACAATTAAGGTAAAACGGCCTTTCAACAAAATGAATCATTGTAGCATTATTATATTATCTCTACAATTACCTTTTTATCCAGCTTTGCTGCACTGGACTTTACAACGGCTCTTATCGCTCTTGCGATCCTTCCGTTCTTTCCTATAACCTTACCCATGTCCTCAGGAGCTACTGAAAGCTCAAGTATTATTGACCTGTCGCTTTCAGTTTCTTTAACCTTGACCATCTCAGGGTAATCTACAAGGGCTTTTGCAATTACTTCAACCAACTCTTTCAATTGCAACACTCCTAATGGATATTTGGTTCACTATTAAGCCTCGATTATACCGCTCTGCTTTAAAAGCCTTCTAACTGTATCTGATGGCTGTGCGCCTGTCTGAAGCCACTTCTTGGCCTTTTCAGCATCTATCTTAACTTCTGCTGGTGTTGATACAGGATTGTAGTATCCAATTTCCTCAATGAATTTACCATCTCTTGGGGATCTTGAATCAGCAACTACCAATCTATAGAAAGGTGCTTTTTTAGCTCCCATCCTCTTTAATCTGATTTTAACTGACATTGAATTCACCTCCTTGCAAAATTAATATCATTTATCTAAAGAAGGGCATTTTCTTTTTGCCTTTCTTCATATCTTTTTCCATGCCTGCAAACTGTTTCATCATCTTCTTGGACTGTTCGAAGTTCTTCATGACCCTGTTGACTTCCTGTATACTGGTACCGCTGCCTGCAGCGATTCTTTTTCTTCTGCTGCCGTTTATTATGTCAGGATTCTGCCTTTCTTTCTTGGTCATGGACCTGATTATGGCCTCAACCCTGACCAGTTCCTTTTCATCGACCTCCATGCCCTTAAGCTTGCTGGAATTCATTCCTGGTATCATCTCAAGCAGGGAGCTCATCGGTCCCATTTTCTTCATCTGCTGAAGCTGATCAAGGAAGTCGTCGAAAGTAAACTGCTGTGTCCTGATCTTTTTCTCCAGCTCAAGGGCTTTCTTCTCATCGAAGGCTGACTGGGCTTTCTCAATAAGACTGAGCACATCGCCCATTCCAAGTATCCTTGATGACATCCTGTCCGGATGGAAAGGTTCCAGATCATCCAGCTTTTCACCCATACCGGCGAATTTTATAGGCTTTCCTGTTATGGCCTTTACTGATAATGCAGCACCGCCTCTGGTATCACCGTCAAGTTTGGTAAGTATGACACCGTCTATTCCCAGTTTTTCATTGAAGCTCTCTGCTACATTAACAGCATCCTGACCTGTCATTGCATCGACTACAAGAAGTATTTCGGTAGGCCTTATATTCTTCTTTATTTCTTCCAGCTCGCCCATAAGCTCCTCATCAATGTGGAGACGGCCGGCTGTATCTATTATTATCAAATCGTTGCCGTTTTTCTGGGCATGGGCTACCGCTGCTTTTGAAATATCAACGGGATCCACCTTGTCTCCCATGTTGAATACTTCCACATCCACCTGTCCGCCTACCACTTGCAGCTGTTTGATAGCTGCGGGCCTGTATACGTCACAGGCAACAAGCAGAGGATTTTTTCCCTGTTTCTTCATGACCAGCCCAAGCTTCCCACAGGTAGTTGTCTTACCAGCACCCTGGAGGCCAACCATCATGAGTATAGTCGGAGGCTTGGAGGAAAACATTATTTTGCTGTTGGTATTTCCCATCAGCTCTGTCATCTGTTCATTGACTATCTTAATGACCTGCTGTCCGGGCGTAAGGCTTTCCAATACTTCTGCCCCAATTGCCCTTTCAGTGACCTTGTTTATAAAATCCTTGACCACCTTGAAGCTGACGTCGGCTTCCAATAAGGCCATTTTTACTTCCCTCATGGCGTCCTTTACGTCTTTTTCATTTAGTTTACCTGCGCCTCTCAGCTTCTTCAGAGTCTGTTGCAGCTTATCCGCCAAACCTTCAAATGCCAAATTTCTCACCTCTTCACTGTGGGGTCGTTAATTAATATTATTTATATATTCTTTTATTTCCATCAACTTTTCATTAATTTCATTTTTGCTCAAGTGCTCTTCATTTATAAGCTCATCCAGCATCTTTTGCAACTTCTCCATGCCTTCCTTCTGCTTTACAAAGCGATCCACAAGCCCCAGCTTTTCTTCATATTCAAAAAGTGTCTTTTCTGCCCTTTTAAGGGTATCGTACACGCCTTGTCTGCTTATGGCCTGCTGTTCGGATATCTCTCCCAGTGAAAGGTCATTGTTGTAGTACATGTCAACTATCTCAATTTGTTTATCGGTAAGCAGTTGACCGTAGAAATCGAACAAAAGTGCTATTTGTACAAGCTTGTCATACATAAACATCCCTCTTAAAATATCAATGTAAAGGTCTAAACCTTTACATTGATATTTTATATTAATGTATTATATTTGTCAACCTGTTTTTCTCTATTCTTCAAACAACGCATTAACAAAATCCGCTGCAACAAATTCCTGAAGATCATTGACCTTCTCGCCTACGCCTATAAGCTTGACAGGTATATCCAGCTCTGATTTGATCGCTATTATTATCCCACCCTTGGCTGTGCCGTCAAGCTTTGTGAGCACCAAACCGCTAATATCCGCCGCTTCCTTGAAAAGCTTCGCCTGTGAGATGGCATTCTGACCTGTGGTAGCATCCAGTACAAGCAGTGTTTCCCTATGAGCCTCAGGATACTCCCGCTCTATCACCCTGGATATCTTCTTCAGCTCATCCATAAGATTCTTTTTGTTATGAAGCCTTCCTGCGGTGTCACATATCAGCACATCGGCCTTTTTTGACTTTGCTGAGTTTATTGCATCATAGATCACTGCTGCCGGGTCCGCACCTTCCTGATGCTTGATGAGGTCGACGCCTACCCTGCCCGCCCATATTTCCAGTTGGTCAATGGCCGCTGCCCTGAAGGTGTCTGCCGCAGCTATTATGACTTTATTGCCAGACTTCTTGAGCTTTGATGCGATCTTACCTATAGAGGTAGTCTTCCCGACCCCGTTTACACCTATTACAAGTATTATTGCCGGTGTTTTCTCACCTATCTTGTTGTTGCTTTCACCCATTATGTTGAGTATTTCCTGCTTCAGTATATCCTTGACTGCTGCAGGTTCCTTTATGTTCTGGTCCTTTACGCTCCTCCTGACATTGTCAAGTATCTGTATTGTGGTTGAGACCCCGACATCAGAGGTTATAAGTATCTCTTCCAGTTCTTCAAAAAGCTCCTCATCAACGCTCTTGAAGTTCGATAGCACATCATTGATCTTCTCAGTGATATTCTTTCTTGTCTTGAAGAGGCCTTCCTTCAGTCTTGTGAAGAAATTACCCTTTTCTTCAGCTTCAGCTTCCTCTTCCACTTCCATTTCTTCATATTGCTCTTCGTCCGCTTCCTCTGCTGTCACAGGTTCAACGGCCTGTAGTTCAGGTGCTTCTACCTTATCCAGTATTTTCTCCGGTTCCTGTTCTTTAGCCTTTTCAGGCTTCTTTACAGGTGTCTCATCCTCTGCTTCTCCTGATTCTTCAAGCAATATGGCTTCTATCTCTTCATCAGAAAGCTGTTCTTCAGCTTCCTCAAGCATCTCCTCCTGCTGGGCTCCGTCATTTTCCTCCGTATTGCCCTTTCCAAACAGCTTTTTAAAAAATCCTGCCATTCATCCTACGCTCCTTTGGTGATTATTATATAATGTTCGCCTTTACCAATCAGCTTACCTTGTCCTCCAGCTTGACCGATACAAGCTTTGATATCCCGTTTTCCTCCATGCTGACACCATACAGGCAATCTGCCGATTCCATGGTGCCTTTCCTGTGGGTCACTATTATAAACTGTGTAGTTACCGAGAAATTTACCAGAAACTCTGCATACCTGTCTACGTTGGCGTCATCCAGCGCGGCATCTATCTCATCCAGTACGCAGAAGGGCGCCGGCTTCATTTTCAGTATGCCGAAAAGCAATGCTATTGCTGTCAGGGCTCTTTCTCCCCCTGAAAGCAGCATAAGGTTCTGAAGCTTCTTTCCCGGCGGCTTGGCTATTATCTCGATTCCCGATTCCAGGACATTTTCCTCGTCTGAGAGCACCAACTCTGCATGTCCG
>CAZNMO010000052.1:13050-24025 GCA_964574195.1 uncultured Clostridiaceae bacterium
TTCATGCTCTCTGCAATTTCTGCAATTACACCGATAAGGTTATCACGGGCCTTGGTAAGGTCTTCCACCTGCACGCTGAGGAAGCTATGACGCTCATACAGTCTTTCATATTCCTCGATAGCATTTACATTTACAGTGCCCATTTCTCTTATCTCATTTTTCAACTCTTCGCAGCGCCTGGAAGCCCACGTGAGGCTTAAGCCTTCATCCTTGAATTCCTGTGCTCTGTTGTAATTCATGTCATAGGTCTCAAGAAGCTTCAGCTCTGTATTCTCCAGCTCTACTTCTATCCTGGCATACTGCATTTCAGCCTTGTGCAAGTCTCCCTGCAAGGCAGCAATATCCCTACCCAGCTCTTTTTCATCTGTTTCTGCCTTCTGCAGCTCTTCATTGCGCTGTAGCTTTTCCTTCTCCATTTCGGACAGCCTTGCATGCTTCTCAGCCGCTTCCCGGACCGCACCTTCTATATCGGATTTTTTGACCTCATAGTCTGCAGTCAGAACATTTATCTCAGCTTCTTCATTCTGTATCTCCAGCTGATTGGCGCTGATTTCCGCATCCAGGTCCTTCATTCTTTCCTCCATATCCCTAATGGAGCTTTCTGTCGTCTTTTTATTATGTTCAACGGTTGCCAGTTTAATTTTCAGTTCTGTTATTTCCTCATTATATAGATCCCGCACTTCCTTGAACTGCTTCATTTGCTCCTGCAGCCCGGTGATCTCCGCTTCCACCTCAGATTTTTCCTTATCAACGGCTTCTGCCTTTTTCATATTATCAAGCATTATACCGTCGGCTTCCGCATATTCCTTGTCCAGATCCGCAAGATCCTTGTTGTTTATGGATACCCTGTCCTGTATGACCTGCATGTCGTTCTTAATATTTTCACATTTATTCCTGTAATTGTTTATATCTATCTGCATCGAATGCAGCAGCTCGGTATTGAAGTCAATATCGCCGCTGATTTCAACACTTTGTTTTTCCAGCAGCTCCAGCTTCGATTTCATCTCGTCCAGTTCCTGCTGCTTTGCAGCCTGCTGTTTTTTCAAGGCTTCTATCTCACTTTTTCTTGTCAATACGGAACTGGATGAAGACTGAAGGCTGCCGCCAGTCATCGAGCCTCCTGCATTTATTATTTCACCGGCAAGAGTAACTATTTTGTACTCGTAGCCTGCTTTTCTCGCCAGGGCAATAGCCGCATCAATATCCCTAACCACAGCAGTTCTGCCCAGCAGATTCTTCATTATGCCGTCTATTTTGCTATCATAGCCTATAAGGTCTGAAGCTACACCTATAAAGCCATCCAATCCAAAGTTCTGCTTTTCACGGTCGTTGAAGTGTCTGGGCTTTACAGAGCTGATGGGCAGGAAGGTAGCCCTTCCTATCCTATTATCCTTAAGATATTCTATAAGCAGCTTGGCATCGTTTTCAGAATCTGTCACGATGCTTTGAACAGAACCGCCAAGGGCGATCTCAACTGCTGTAACATATTCCTGGGGTACCTTGATCATTTCCCCTACTACTCCGCAGAATCCTTTTGTTATCTTGTGAAAATCCGTCATAAGGACTTTAACTGCCCTGCTATAGCCCCCATGATCCCTCTCCATGTCCTCCAGGACCTTCAGCCTTGACAAAAGAGCATCTCTTTCGTTCTTACCGGCTGCTGCCCTTGACTCCAGGGCCTCGAGCCCACTATCAGATTCCTGCTTCCTGACTCTTAGCTCCTCTATCTGTTGCTTACGCTCTTCTATCTTTTTTCCGAAATCCGCCAATTCCTCCGCAGACCTGGCATACTGCTTCTCCTTGTCCTTGTACTGCAGCTCCAGCAGACTGATGTCGCCCTCCACCTGGCTTCTTCTCTTTTTGATATTATCGATGAAAGAGTTGGTACTGTTGATTTTACTCTTCAGCTCCGAATAGCTGTTAATAAGGTTTATAAACCGCTGCTGCTTGTCGCTCAGTCCTGACTCTATATCATTTATGGATCTGAAGCTGGATTCAAATTCTGTTGTCTTCTCATTTATCTTCTCAGTAACTTCATCAAAGGCAGAGTTCAATTCCAGCAGCTTTGCCTTCTTCTCTTCAACGCTCTTGTCGGTCCTTTCCAGTTCATCCTTAAGCTCAAGGTCTCTTTTGCTCAGCCTGGCTGAATTCTGGTTAAGGTTCCTGACTCTCTCCTGAAGTACGTTACACTCGCCCTCCAGCTTTTCCTTCCTGTTTTCCAGGCTATGTATATTCTCACTGAGCTCGTTAAGCTCTGTTTCAAGGGTGGAAAGCAACAGCCTCAGCTGGCTGTGCTTTTCCTCAAGCTGTGTCGAAAGCAGAGTCTTCTCATCAATAAGATTCTGTATATCCAGTGCTTCCTGCTTGGATGCAGCCAGCCTGTTACGGTATTTGTCAATATTATTGAGCATCAGGTTTATTTCTATTGCCTTAAGCTCCTCCAGTATGCCCCGGTAGCGCCTGGCTACTTCAGCCTGTTCCTTCAGCGGCCCTAGCTGAGTCTGTATTTCTTCTATTATGTCTGTTATCCTTATTATGTTCTGCTTTGTCTGTTCCAGCTTTTTTTCAGCTTCCTGCTTCCTGGTTTTGTATTTGACTATGCCTGCGGCTTCTTCAAATACATTTCTCCTGTCCTCGGATTTGTTGCTCAATATTTCGTCGATCCTGCCTTGCCCTATTATGGAATAGCCATCCCTGCCTATACCTGTATCCATGAAAAGCTCATATATATCCTTGAGCCTGCAGCCGGTCTTGTTTATGAAGTATTCGCTTTCCCCTGAACGGTACATTCTCCTCATGATATTTATTTCCGTATAATCCACCGGGATCTTTCTGTCGCTGTTGTCAATGCAAAGCGATACCTCGGCAAAGCCAAGAGCCTTTTTGCTGTCGCTTCCGGCAAATATAACATCCTCCATACGGCTGCCTCTTAGGGCTTTTACACTCTGCTCACCCAACACCCATCTGATAGCATCTGATATATTGCTCTTACCGCTGCCGTTTGGATTTTTTCCGCAAAGGATTTGAAGCCGTGTATCTCAAGCTGTTTCAAGTACAAATCAAGTCACTCCCAAATAACAGAATTTAACTAGTTTATTTTAACATAAGTTGTCTGTATATGCTATAGGATGTACGGGGCATCTTGCCCATTGCCGCATAAAACATAAAGCCTACTACCATTTGCGGCAATAAGCTTTCATAAAATTACTCTATGTATGATGTACAGCATTTTTATCTCGGCTCCACGATGAACTTTATCGCAGTTCTGTCCTCCCCGACAATTTTTATCTCTGAGAATGCGGGGACTACCACCAGGTCTATCCCATTGGGTGCTACAAAGCCTCTTGTAATTGCAATTGCTTTAACTGCTTGATTTACAGCACCTGCACCAACTGCCTGAATCTCAGCCGAGGATCTTTCCCGCAGTACGGCAGCAAGGGCTCCGGCAACTGATTTAGGTAGTGAATGAGCTGACACCTTTAGTACTTCCATTCCTGAAACCTCCTAAAATTTGAAATACGGTATAATATGCTTGCGCATATTATACACCTTTATCCAATGCCCGTGCGATTTTTTGCTCCGCAAAACGCACATGGGCGGATACCATGAATCTTTGCAGATTCATGGTATAATATAGTTCGATAAAAGTTTCAGAATTCCTTTTTTTATATCATATGGAATAATAGTCATATTTTGACATAGAACTACTTTTTTCACCATTTTTAACCACTATTTTGTCCATATCAGCACATTCATCTTGAAAAATTTCTATTTTGTCGATAGAAAATTTTTCCTTTAAATATGTAATATTACTTTTTCTGTTTCCAATGACCTCTGAGATATTCCTTGGATTGACCCTTATGCTTATGGCCTTTTCCACTGTATCAAAGCGCTTGATGAGCAGCTCCAGCATGTCCCGGTAAAGCAAGGCTTCAACCAACTGCCTCATGGATGGGTGAAAGGGGCCGGCTACTACGTCTTTTCCTGTCAGGATGTTCTCAGTCGGCTGCAATCCTATTCTAATAACGTTTATTCCATTGCTTTCAAATATCACAAGCAGCTTCTTCGATATTTCAGCAGCTTCCTCTATGGAAAGAGGGCTATATTCACCTCGCAGGTACAGCTCCTCCATATAGGTATTCTTAATGACCAGTGCAGGATATATTCTGGCTATATCAGGCTTCAACCCAACCAGCCGCCTGGCTGTCTTGAGCATTTTCTCCTCGTTATCCCCAGGCAATCCTACCATCATCTGTACTCCTACAGTAAAGCCATATTCCTTGAGAAGTGCCACAGCTTCCACAACATCCGTCGAGGTATGTCCTCTGTTACATATAGCAAGGACCTCCTCATCCATAGACTGTACTCCAAGCTCAACTATACCCACTCCATAGCGTTTCAGATTTTCTGCGGTTTCCCTGTCAATGCAGTCTGGCCTTGTGGACACTCTTATGCTTTCCAGCCTGCTATCCTTATAGTAGCTGTAGGCTGCTTCAAGAAGCTCAGTCTGGTATTCCATCGGTATAGCCGTAAAGCTTCCTCCATAGAAAGCAACCTCGATATGGCTACCTGACGCAGGGATCGTTTGCAGATATGCTTCTATCTTCTCTTTGACCTCTTCTGCCGTTACTTCTCCAATCTGCCCTGTTATCTTTTTCTGGTTGCAGAATATGCAATCATGTGGGCAGCCTTTGTGCGGTACGAATATGGGAATGATATAATACTGCTTACTCATGCTTTACCCCCAGGCCGGCTATGGCAGCTTTTGCCGCTGCCTGCTGTGCATCCTTCTTGCTGTGCCCTGCTCCGCTGCCTATCAAGGTGTTATTCAGGTATACCGCTACTTCAAAGGTCTTTTCATGATCGGGACCCTCTTCCTTCAGAAGCTTGTAGCTGAGCTTCCCCGAATTCTTTTTCTGCACATGCTCCTGCAGGAAAGACTTATAATCGCTGAATATCCTGCTTTCCACGGCAGCATTTATCGTATCCTCCAGGTTCTCCAGTATAAAGGTCTTGGCCTTTTTTATGCCACCGTCCAGATAGATGGCTGCTATTAGCGCCTCAAAAGCATCGGCCAGTAAGGAAGCTCTGTTTCTCCCGCCCGTGTTTTCCTCACCTCTGCTAATGAGCATATAACGACCCAGATTCAATCTGTTTGCCGCATTGTAAAGGGACTGCTCACATACGATAACTGCCCTGAATCTGGTCAGGCTTCCCTCCGGAGAGTCCTTGCACTGTCTGTAAAGTTGAAGGCTGATTATCATATCAAGTATGGAATCACCTATGAATTCCAGCCTCTCATTGTGAAGAAGGAAGTCAGCTCTGGAAGCGACATATGAGCTGTGGGTCAGTGCGTTGTCCAATATGCCTATATCCTTGAAGGAATAACCGATGGTATTCTCCAGTTCATTTAATTGTTTCAATCTTGCGGGATCCATAATCGTCAAATTGATTCCTCCCCTTGGTACTTTTTGTCCATTATTGTCCTGAAGCCAAAAAAAGAAAAAAGATTGGGAAGCATTCCTACTGGAATATTGTTCCCAATCTCTATCATATCATTTATTCGTATTTTTTCAATATTATGCTGGCATTGTGACCCCCAAAGCCCAGTGAATTGGACATTGCATACCTTACATCCTTCTTGCGCGCCTTGTTTGGCACATAGTCCAGGTCACATTCCTCATCGGGAGTGGTGTAGTTGATAGTCGGAGGTATTATTCCCTCAGTGATCGACATCAGACAGGCAATGGCTTCAACAGCGCCTGCAGCTCCAAGCAAATGTCCCGTCATGGACTTGGTAGAGCTCATGGGCGTATTTTTGGCATCCTCGCCAAGCAGCTTTTTAACAGCCAGAGTTTCCAGCTTGTCATTCAAATCTGTCGAGGTTCCATGAGCATTGATATAATCAAGTTCCTTTGCTTCTATGCCTGCATCCTTGACCGCCTTCTGCATCGCTTTCAGCGCACCGGATGCATCAGGGGCGGGAGCTGTGATATGATGTGCATCTCCTGTAGTTCCATAGCCCACTACCTCTCCATATATCCTTGCGCCTCTCTTTATTGCATGCTCCAGCTCTTCGAGTATAAGCATACCTGCACCCTCACCCATTACAAAGCCGTCTCTGTCCTTGTCAAAAGGCCTTGATGCAGTTTTTGGATCATCGTTTCTTGTGGACAAGGCCTTCATTGAACAGAAGCCGGCTACGGACATCTGTGTGATCGAAGCTTCGGTGCCTCCGCTGACCATGATGTCGGCATCGCCTCTCTGTATGATCCTGAAGGCTTCTCCTATCGCATTGGTAGCCGATGCGCAGGCTGTTACCACTGTTGTATTGGGTCCCTTGGCGTTCAGCGCTATGGATACATTGCCTGAAGCTATATTTGAGATCATCATCGGCACCATGAAAGGGCTTACCCTGCCCGGGCCTTTGTCACGCAGCACATCATGCTGTGCCTCAAGTGTTTCCATACCACCAATGCCGGAGCCTATGCATACTCCGAACATATCGCTGTCTACCGAATCCAGCTCCAATGCCGAATCCTGCACTGCCATTTTGGATGCTGCCACGGCATATTGCGTGAATCTGTCCATCCTTCTGCATTCTTTCTTGTCAATGTAGTCAGTTGGTTCAAAGTCCTTGACTTCAGCGGCTATCTTGGTATCGTAACCTTCTGTGTCAAACCTGGTTATATAATCTACTCCGCATACTCCGTCCTTAAGACTCTGGAAAAACTTCTCCTTACCGGTACCTATGGGTGATATCACCCCGATTCCCGTTACAACGACTCTTCTCTTGTTCAAATGATTCCTCTCCTTATAATAAAATGCGATATACGCCGATTATTTCGTTATGGTATGGATAGGTACATGCTTGCTCTCTTACAAAAAAAATGCCCCGTTTATACGGGACATTTTTTATTTATTGTTTTTTATGTAGTCAACTACATCGCCAACTGTTGAGAGCTTTTCTGCTTCCTCATCAGGTATCTCTATATCAAACTCCTCTTCGAGTGCCATTAAGAGCTCCACTATATCTAGTGAATCGGCACCCAAATCATCAATGAAGGAAGACTCCAATGTAACCTCTTCTGCATCTACACCAAGCTGTTCAGCAACTTTCTCCTGAACCTTCTCAAAAATCATCAAGTTCACCTCCCTTCAGGAATGTATACGCTGCGGATACTTCCTCCACGCGCTAAAAAAGGCTTTTTTCTTCTCAAACATCATGATTTAGCCCTTTTTATATTATGATAATATTACATAACCATACCACCGTCAATATTTATTACTTGCCCGGTTATATAGTCAGAATATTCCGACGCCAAGAACAGTACTGCTTTTGCTATGTCCTCAGGCTTTCCGATCCGCATCAACGGTATGTTGTTGGCGAATTCCTCCTTTACCTTGTCAGACAGCTTGCTGGTCATATCGGTTTCAATAAAGCCCGGAGCTACTGCATTGACATTTATGCCCCTCTTAGCCAATTCCTTGGCCATGGATTTGGTAAAGCCAATGAGTCCTGCTTTAGCTGCTGCGTAATTGGACTGTCCCGCGTTACCAATTATGCCAACTACTGAGGAAACATTAATTATTTTACCCGACTTTTGCTTTATCATAACCTTTGACACAGCTTTTGTACAAATAAATGCGCCCTTAAGATTTGTGGTCAGGACTTCATCAAATTCCTGCTCACTCATACGGATTATTAGGTTATCTCTGGTTATCCCGGCATTGTTTATTAATATATCTATGCTGCCGAAAGTATTTAATACTTCATTTACCAAATTTTCTACCTGGTCGCTCTTTGATACGTCAGCCTTTACAGCCATTGCCGACGCGCCCATTTCCTCAATCTTCTTCACGACTTCAAGGGCGGCTTCACTGTTGGAGGTATAATTGACCACTACATTAGCACCCTTTTCAGCCAATAGAAGGGCGATAGCCCGGCCTATGCCTCTTGAACCTCCTGTCACTACAGCTGTTTTTCCCTTTAATTGCATTCCAACCTCTCCCTTATGCTTACTATTGTATTCTCCAAGGATTCCAAATCCTCAACATTATATACATAAAGGCCTTTGTCAATTTTCTTCACAAAAGCTGACAGGGTCTTGCCCGGTCCAACTTCTATAAATGTGTCCACACCCATGTCTATCATGTGCCTTATGCTGTCCTCCCATAGCACAGAGCTGCTGACCTGTTCTATGAGGCATTTTTTGATCTGGTACTTATCCATTATCACCTGGGCATTTACATTTGATACTACAGGCATTTCATTGTCTCTGATATCCATTTTCTCCAGGTCCTGTGCAAGCCTATCTCCGGCTGGCTTTAGGAGGCTTGAGTGGAAGGGTGCGCTTACAGGCAGCATTATCGCTCTCTTGGCCCCTCTTTCTTTCATGATCGTACATGCCTGCTCTACAGCCTTTGTATGTCCTGCTATTACGATCTGACCAGGGCAGTTATAGTTTGCGGCTTCTACTACGCCGTAGCCGCTGGCCATCTTGAGGCATTCCTGTACGGATTCCCTTTCCATACCCATTATGGCTGCCATGGTTCCTTCTCCTGCAGGTACTGCCTCCTGCATATACTTGCCTCTTTTCTTGACCAGCTCAACTGCATCAACAAAGCTAATCGCCTTTGAAGCTACCAGCGCGGAGTACTCGCCCAGGCTGAGCCCTGCTGTTATATGAGGCTCAATGCCTCTTAGCTTTAATACTTCAAGTATTGCTATGCTTGCTGTCAATATTGAAGGCTGGGTATTCTCTGTTTTCTTAAGCTCTTCTTCATCACCCTCAAAGCACAGCTTTTTCATGTCGATGCCAAGCCTCTCACTGGCAAGCTCAAATATCCTCATTGCTTCAACATAGTTATCTGCGATTTCCTTTCCCATACCAGGGTATTGTGCACCCTGTCCCGGAAAAATACATGCTATTTTTGACATTCTAGTCCTCCTTAGACAATGCTTTTACTGCAGCCAAAGCTTCTTCTGCTTCCCTCATTATATCTTCCAAAATTGCCTTTGCAGGCTTTATTTCATTTACCAGTCCACTGATCTGTCCGGCCATTACCGAACCCATATTGATATCTCCGTCGACTACTGCGTCCTTTAGCCTGCCGGCTCCGAGCTTTTCATATTCTTCAGCAGTTGCATTGACCTTCTCCAGCTTTTCAAATTCTCTGGCAAGCTTGTTCTTCATTATTCTTACCGGATGTCCGGTTGCTCTGCCGGTTACGACTGTTCCTCTGTCTCCGGCTTTTATTATAGCCTGCTTATAGTTTTCATGGGCGGTGCATTCAGCCGCACATACGAATATCGTTCCCAGCTGCACGCCTTGTGCTCCCAGAGCTAAAGCAGATATAACACCTCTTCCGTCTGCGATGCCTCCTGCGGCTATTACAGGGATGTTTACAGCATCAACCACCTGGGGCACCAGCGCCATAGTCGTAAGCTCGCCTACATGGCCACCTGATTCTGTTCCCTCCGCAATTACAGCGTCCACGCCCTCCTGCTCCATTTTCTTGGCAAGAGCTACAGCGGGCACTACAGGTATTATTTTTGTTCCGATTTCCTTGAACCTGGCAATATATTTACCCGGATTACCTGCTCCGGTGGTTATTACAGGTACTCTTTCCTCATATACAGCTTCAATCACTTCATCAACAAAAGGTGAAAGTAGCATTATATTTACACCGAAGGGTTTGTCAGTCAACTGCTTAACCTTCTTTATCTCATTCCTTACAAAGCTTCCCGGTGCATTTCCTGCACCTATGATACCTAAGCCTCCGGCATTGGATACAGCCGCAGCGAGTTCTGCTGTAGCTACCCAGGCCATGCCTCCCTGCAGGACAGGATAATCTATTCCCAACAAACTGCATATCGAAGTCTTGAACATTTGCTTACCTCCCGATATTCTTCCATTTTAGTACGGCTGCTCCCCAGGTCAGGCCACCGCCAAAACCCACAAGAACAATAACATCATCATCCTTCAGGAGTCCTTTCCTGCTTGCTTCATCCAGTGCAACAGCCACAGAGGCTGCTGACATGTTGCCATATTTGTCTATATTAACATATACCTTGTCATCGGATATCTTCAACCTTTTGACAGCAGATTCAATGATCCTTATGTTAGCCTGGTGCGGGATCAGATAATCAACAGCTTCCTTGTTAAGGCCGCATTTTTCCAAAGCTTTTTCCGCTGCCTCACCCATAACCTTCACTGCAAATTTGAACACCTTGCTGCCATCCATTTTAATATAGTGTAGCCTGTTGTTAATGCTCTCGGTCGAAGCCGGGATCCTTGAGCCTCCTGCTGGCAGCTTGAGCAGATCTCCTCCACTTCCGTCAGCTCCCATGTATGTAGATAGTATCCCATATTCTTCAGGTACTTCAGAGACTACTGCGGCACCGGCTCCATCGCCGAAGATCACACAAGTGTTCCTGTCTGTAAGGTCACATATTTTTGATAAGGTTTCCGCTCCAATTACAAGGACATTCTTGTAATAACCGGTAGCTATAAAGTTCTGTGCGACCGCCAGTCCGTAAAGGAAGCCTGTGCAGGCAGCCTCCAGGTCGAAAGCTGCAGCGTTCACTGCTCCTATATTTTTCTGAACTATGCAGGCAGTTGACGGAAACACCATATCAGGAGTAACCGTAGCCACTATGATCAAATCAATGTCTTCAGGCTTAAGCCCTGCATTCTCAAGGGCCCTCTGTGCGGCTTTCGTGGAAAGGTCAGAAGTCGCAGTATTTTCATCTGCTACTCTTCTCTCGCATATACCTGTATGTGATCTGATCCATTCATCATTGGTATCTACTATCGCTTCAAATTCATGATTTGTCATTATCTTATCCGGCAGGCAGCTTCCGGTACCTATAATACCCGCCCTCTTAAGCTTGTTCATCCGTGTTCTCAACTCCCAATTTACTGATTTCATTCTTTATTGTATCCAGGCAGCTGTTATCATACAGTAGCTT
>CAZNMO010000053.1:0-23718 GCA_964574195.1 uncultured Clostridiaceae bacterium
ACCTAAGTGAATACTAACTAATTGTTTGCCCTAACTCAAAAGAATTCTGACTGTTCTCAGCGCAGATCGCTCTGCACTTCAAACTTTCATTAGTTAATGTTTGCTTGCAAACATTAACCTGGTTATCATTTACACTGTTTAGTTTTCAAGGATCAAAGTTATTTGGAAGATCTTGCGATACTTCTCATTTGTTGCCGGCGTTTCTGCCGCCGACCTTTACTATGTTACCACATCACTTTCTAAGTGTCAAGACCGTTTTTGTCGGTTTTTTGTGGTAATTATGTCGTCTCTGTCCTGTCTGTTTTTCTGCGTCATGTCCGACGCAGGAATCTTAGTTTATCATGTCCGCTTCTCAATGTCAACTGGAAGTTTCATCCTCGCTGTCTGTTCTCCACCCCGTTTCCGAGGCAGGAATTATATCTTATCATGCTTGCCTTCCAGAGTCAACTGGAAGCTTTCGTCAATATCCCCAATAATTCTACAAAATCACTGGAGGAATTATAGTATAACATGTTTATTTCACATAGTCAAATAAGAAAATAGTAGTTCTACAAGTTATTTAGCCATGCAAATCTTATTATAAACCGATTATTCATTAATTATTTACTGATTTCATTATAAATAAAAAAAAACAAGAGCAGTTATTCCTGCTCTTGTTCATCCTCGCTGCTTATTTTTGCTATGGATACCAGGCTTTCGTTCTCAGGCACCCTCATAAGCTTGACTCCCTGGGTGCTTCTTCCCATTTCCGATATCTCATTTACATTTAACCTTATTATAACGCCGGATAGATTTATCAGCATTATTTCATCATTATCCTTGACTACCTTCATACCTACTACGCTTCCGGTCTTGTTGGTGATCTTGGAGGTTAGTATGCCTTTTCCTCCTCTTGACTGCACCCTGTATTCATCCACCGGTGTACGTTTCCCATAACCTTTTTCGCTTATGACCAGCAGATCTGCGCCCTCTTCCATTATATCCATGCCTATCACATTATCTCCTGGATTAAGCATTATCCCTCTCACACCTCTGGTCCCACGGCCCATAGGTCTTACATCGCCTTCAGGGAATCTTATGGAAAGTCCGCTTTTTGTAACAGCTATAAGCTCTGTTGTACCGCGTGTAAGCTTGACTCCTATCAATTCATCGTTTTCATCAAGGCTTATTGCTGTGATCCCGGTATTCCTTGATGTATCGTATTCCTTCAGCTCAGTCTTTTTTATAGTTCCTTGCTTAGTCATGAATATAAGGTATTTTCCGTCTTCAAAGTCTTTGATTTTTATAACGGCATTTACCTTTTCATTCGGATCAAGCTGTAGCAGGTTGACCAAGGCTGTTCCTTTTGCCTGTCTTCCCGCTTCAGGTATCTCATAGGTCTTCAGCTTATACATCTTGCCCTTGTTTGTGAAGAACAGAATGTAATTGTGGGTGGAGGTTATGAACAGATGCTCAACAAAATCCTCTTCCCTGGTCTGAAGGCCGTTGATTCCCCTGCCGCCTCTCTTCTGACTCTTATATGTGTCTGCAGGAAGTCTCTTTATATATCCAAAATGTGTGATCGTTACGGCATTTTCTTCTTCTTCTATAAAGTCTTCCGCATCAAATTCTTCCATTGTTGCTGCGATAGTCGTTCTTCTCTTGTCTGCGAACTTCTTCTTTATTTCAAGCAGCTCATCCTTTATTACCATCAACAGCTTATACTCGTTACTAAGAAGTGACCTGAAGTATTCGATATCCTTTATCAGTCCAAGATATTCTTCCTCTATCTTTCCTCTTTCCAGGCCTGTCAGGCTCTTTAATCTCATTTCTGCTATTGCTTCGGCCTGCAGATCTGACAATCCAAACTTGGACATCATTCTTTCCTTGGCTTCAGCAACATTTTTGGAGCTTCTCAGTATGTTAATTATCTCATCGATGTTATCCAATGCTATTCTCAAGCCTTCCAGTATATGAGCCCTGGCTTCTGCTTTCTTCAGGTCATACTGTGTCCTTCTTGTGACAACATCCTTCTGATGATCTATATAATGCCCTATTATGCTTTTTAAATTAAGGACCTTTGGTTGTCCATTGACAAGAGCGATCATTATTATACTGAAGGTATCCTGCATCTGTGTATGTTTATATAGCTGATTCAATATAATATTAGCATTTGCATCTCTTTTGAGCTCTATTACGACCCTCATACCGGTTCTGTCGGATTCATCCCTCAGATCTGATATGCCTTCTATTTTCTTATCTTTGACCAGATCTGCAATTTTTTCGATCATAAGAGCTTTATTTACCTGATAAGGAATCTCGTTTACTACTATTCTCTGTCTGTTGCCGCTCATTTCCTCAATTTCTGCCTTGGCCCTTACTGTTACCTTTCCTCTTCCGGTACTATAAGCCTTTTTGAAGCCTTCTTTTCCCATTACTGTTGCACCGGTAGGAAAATCTGGGCCCTTTATATATTTCAGCATTTCATCCAATTCTATTTCCGGGTTTTCTATGGTCGCAACAACGCAATCTATTACTTCGCCAAGATTGTGAGGCGGTATTGATGTTGCCATACCGACAGCTATACCATTGGTTCCGTTTACCAAAAGGTTTGGAAAACGTGACGGAAGCACTGAAGGTTCTTTCAGGCTCTCATCATAGTTCGGCACAAAGTTAACTGTTTCCTTGTCTATATCCCTCAGAAGCTCCACAGCCATCTTTGCCATCCTGGCTTCCGTATAACGCATCGCTGCAGCACCGTCTCCGTCCACAGAACCAAAATTCCCATGACCGTCAATCAGCATATATCTCTGCGAAAAGTCCTGGGCCATTCTGACCATTGCATCATAAACAGAAGAGTCACCATGAGGATGATATTTACCCAATACTTCACCGACTGTCATTGCTGACTTCCTATGCGGCTTGTCAGGAGTAAATCCCAATTCGTTCATAGCAAAAAGAATTCTTCTGTGAACCGGCTTCAGACCATCTCTTACGTCAGGCAATGCACGCTGAACTATAACGCTCATCGCATAATCAATAAAAGATTTTTTCATTTCATCTTCTATATTTACTGGCAGTATCTTTTGATTTTCGTAATCCAAATCTATTACCTCCAAAGCTATCTGAATATACTATTGCTATATATCCAGATTCCTCACATATTTGGCATTGTGCTCTATAAACTCTCTTCTGGGCTCAACCTTGTCCCCCATCAGCACGGTAAATATCTCGTCTGCAGCAACAGCATCCTCCATTGTTACCTGAAGTATTACCCTGACTTCTGGATTCATGGTCGTATCCCACAGCTGTTCTGCATTCATTTCTCCAAGACCCTTGTACCTCTGAATGCTGGAGCCTTCTCTTCCTATATCCTTGAAAATTTTCTCAAGCTCTTTATCATTATAGGCATAATAATCTTTGTTTTTCTTTCGTACTTTGTATAGCGGCGGTTGAGCTATATAAACACATCCGGCCTCAATAAGCGGGCTCATATATCTGTAGAAGAAGGTCAGCAGCAGTGTTCTTATATGAGCACCATCGACATCGGCATCGGTCATCAGGATTATTTTTCCATATCTCATCTTCTCTATGTTGAAATCATCGCTGATACCTGCTCCAAATGCCGTTATCATTGCCCTTATCATCTCGCTGGAAAGTATCCTGTCCAGACGTGCTTTTTCTACATTCAGGATCTTACCTCTCAATGGAAGTATTGCCTGATACTTTCTGTCTCTGCCTTGCTTTGCAGAGCCTCCAGCAGAATCTCCCTCAACTATATATATTTCACAGAGCCTTGGGTCTTTTTCAGAGCAATCCGCAAGCTTGCCGGGAAGTGTAGTACTTTCAAGCACCGTCTTTCTTCTTGTCAGCTCTCTTGCTTTTTTAGCTGCTTCCCTTGCCCTGGCTGCAGTCATCGCCTTATCCATTATTATTTTGGCGTTTGCAGGGTTTTCCTCCAGGAAAGCTTCGAATTTCTCTGATACTATGCTATCAACTATCCCTCTTATCTCTGGATTTCCAAGCTTTGTTTTTGTCTGTCCCTCAAACTGGGGATCTGAAAGCTTGACGCTTATGACACAGGACATACCTTCCCTTACATCTTCACCTATGAGATTCTGCTCATTTTCTTTAAGGTATTTGTATTTTCTGGCATAGTCATTTATGACCTTGGTTATGGCTGTTTTGAAGCCGCTCATGTGGGCTCCGCCTTCTAGGGTGTTTATATTGTTGGCAAAGCTGAAAATACTCTCTGCATATCCATCATTGTACTGGAGAGCTATTTCAACATCTGTATCATCTCTTTTGGCCTCAAAATATATAGGTTCGGCATGCAGCACTTCCCTGTTCTTATTAAGGTATTTTACAAAAGATACTATACCACCTTCGTACTGGAAGGTCTTTTCGGTTCCATCCCTTTCATCCTTCAGGTTTATCCTTATACCCTTGTTAAGAAATGCCAGTTCCTTGAGTCTGTGTTCCAGAGTCTCATAGCTGTACTCCAATTCGTCAAAAACCTGCGGATCCGGCTTGAAGGAGACCTTTGAACCTGTTTCCTTACTGCTCCCTATAACCTTAAGCTCTGTAACAGGTATTCCCCTTTCATATCTTTGCTGATATATCTTACCGTCTCTCTTTACCTCAACCACAAGCCATTCTGACAATGCATTGACAACAGATACACCAACGCCGTGCAGACCTCCTGATACCTTATAGCCGCCTCCACCGAATTTACTTCCTGCATGAAGCACTGTCAGGGCTACTTCAACGGCCGGCTTTCCAAGCTTTGGATGAATACCTACCGGGAAGCCTCTTCCGTCATCTTCATTACTTATGGAGTTGTCAGGATGTATAGTAATATTTATATTTTTACAAACACCTACCAAAGCTTCATCTATGCTGTTGTCAACGACCTCCCATACCAGGTGGTGCAGACCCTTGGCTCCGGTGCTGCCTATATACATACCAGGTCTTTTTCTTACCGCTTCCAAACCTTCAAGTACTTGAATCTGTTCTGCCTCATAGGCAGTAGCATTCTTTTTTTCTACCATTTGTGCATGTTCCCCCTTTACTTCAGTGATATATCATCTATGAATCCGGCTCTTTTATATAGCGTTACAGAAGAAATGGGAGACAAGTATATAATCGTCTTTTTATCCTTTTCTGCCAAAACAAAAGATTTAGCCTCATCATTAGATATTCTCCTTATGAAACCCTCGTCTTCTGCAGTCTTCAAAAACTCTCTCGTATTGCTGGATGTGTTGCTAGACTCTATATCCATTATTGAGATTATATCCTTCAGAGATATTACAACATCTCCTCCAAGATGCATAAACATCAATTAAACCTCCCTTGCTTCCAAATGAGCATATTATGTCCATACTATATTATTATAACCTTTTGAGAATAAAACTAAAAGTGTTATACCTTTTCTTTTGATAAATATACCTTTCTTACTCCATATCAGGGCATTTCCACCATTCCGTTAACAACTTTGTATATCCTTGAGCCGCCAAGCTTCAGCTTCTCCATGTATTCCACATCCGTGCAGGTAATAATAGTCTGTATCTCTCTTATAAAATCCACAAGATACTTTTGCCTTTCATTATCAAGCTCCGAAAATACATCATCCAGCAGAAGTATTGGCAATTCTTCGGTTTCCTCCTCAATATACTTCAGTTCGGATATTTTCAATGAGAGCAGCGCTGTCCTCTGCTGACCCTGTGAAGAGTAGGTTTTGACCTCAGTATCGTTTATGAAAAAAAGAATATCATCCCTGTGAGGTCCCTTATGGGTAGAGCCTCTTCTCATGTCTATGTTCAAGGTCTTCTCCAGCTCTTTTATAAACGAATCTTTTATTTCCAGCTCCGAAACTGCCCTGTTATCTATAGATGAATTATATGCCAGCTTCAAGCGTTCCTTGCCATGGGATATTCCTTCGTGAGTAATGGCTGCAATACCACTTATATTGTCTATAAAATTCCTTCTGGCTATTATTAGTTTTGCACCAAAGCCTGCCAGCTGTTCGTTCCATACATCCATTGTACTTACTATGGCTCTGTTGTTTTCTGCTTCACCCAGCAATTTATTCCTATGCTCTAATACCTTCAGATATTGGACAAGGTTATGATAATAGCCGGGCTTGACCTGTGAGAGTATTATATCCATAAACCGCCTTCTTTCCACAGGCCCTTCCTTGATTATCTTCATGTGATCCGGTGAAAATATGACTGTATTCAGGCTACCTATCAGCTCACCTATCCTATTAAGCTTCACTCCATTAAGCTTTATCTGCTTTTTTATACTTTTATTTAGATATATGTCAACGGATTTTTCATCATTTTCCCTTATATAATCTATCTTTATCCTGGCCTCTTCACTGCCCCACTTTATAAGCTCATTATCCTTCTGTGTTCTGTGCGACTTCCCTGTTGAGCACATATATATAGACTCTATTATATTGGTCTTTCCCTGTGCATTTTGGCCATAAAATATATTGACCCCTTCACCAATTTCAACATCAAGGGATTCATAATTTCTGAAGTTTTTTAGATTGACCTTTTTTATATACAATATAAGCACCCCGACAATATTCTTAATTCATCAGCTGGCTTCATGACTTATCAGACTATCTTCACCACCTGGTCAAATACCTCCACAACATCACCCCTGTGAAGCTTTTTGCCCCTTGCGGTTTCCACGTTGCCGTTTACTTTTACCATTCCGTCCAATATAACATTTTTTGCTTCTCCGCCAGAACCTACAAGGGCTTCAAATTTGAGAAACTGATCCAGCTTTATAAATTCTGTTTCTATTTTTACTTCTCTCATGCTTATATACACTTCCTTTTTTACTCTTTATCTCATATGTCTGTTATTAGCATATACAAATGTCCAAATATCATGTTTTCCTGATTAAAACCACCCTCATGGGGTGGTTTTTTGCTTCTAGCTATTCTTTTTGAATCTAGCCGGCAGTACAAGATATAAGTAACCGGTATTGTCGCAAGGCCTTATGATGCTTGGGCTGACATTTGTGGTAAACTCTATGGTTATCTCTTCACTTTCCATGTATTTTAGAACATCTATAAAATACTTTGCATTGAAAGCTATTTCTATGTCATTTCCTTCTTTTTGTATCTTCAGCTCCTCATGTACGTCACCATTCTGGGAATTTGACATGATCACCATCAAATCATCGTTTATTTCAAACTTTATCATATTGTTGCTTGAGTCCCTCGCAAACAAAGCTGCCCTGTCACATGCCTCCATCAGCTTACCGGCTGGGACCTTTATCTTTATCTTATATTCTGAAGGGATTATCTGCTTATAGTTTATGAATTCACCTTCCAAAAGCCTTGATACTATTAATGTATCCTCAATTTGCACCTGTATGTGGTTTTTTGAGAAATAGATATTGACCGGGTTTTCATTCTCATTTATTATTTTTCCTATTTCTGAAAGTGTCTTTCCAGGTATTACAGCTTTGAAGCTATTGTCATTGATTATACTGTTCCATTTTACCGCCATTCTGAATCCATCAAGAGCTACCATGGTAAGCTTGTCACCTGATACATCAAACAGGACTCCTGTAAGTATAGGTCTCACTTCGTCAGTTGATACGGCAAACAAAGTCTGCCTTATCATATCCCTTAATAAATTCTGGCTTATTGTAATGCCGTTTTCTTTCTTGACCACCGGCAGCTCTGGAAATTCATCGTGGGGAAGAGTCACTATCTTAAAATTGGATCTTTCACTCTTTATATATACAAGGTTTCTATCAGCCGTTTCTATTTCTATATCTGCATCCGGCAGCTTTCTTACGATGTCCCCTACTATTCTTGACGATAATACAACTTTACCGGGTTCTATAACATCAACGTTTACCAGAGTTTCGATACCTATTTCCAGATCTGTTGCCGTAAGCTTCAGCTTTCCGTTTTTTGCTTCAAAGAGTATTCCTTCCAATATAGGAAGAGTAGTTTTTGATGGTACTGCTTTTTGGACAATATTTATACTTTCCAGGAGAGACGATTTTGTAGTTATAATTTTCATTGTGGATAACCTCCGAAAATCTTTTTGATTAAATATAATATAATATTTATAGTAGTAATAGTAATAGGGGCTGTTGATAAGTGCAAAAACCCCAAAACCAACTGATGCAGCAGGAAACTGCCTGTTTATATTATTGTGGAGTATTCCGTCTTAATCTGTTGGTATAAAAGAATAACTAAATTACTATAAAAAATTATCAACAATTTATCAATAACATATCAACAGGTTATCAGATGGTTTTGATAAAAAATAGCTGATATGCCACCGATGCTCTGAATATTTAATGCTAGCTCTCTATCTTGCCCTTGAGTTCTTCAAGTACGGATTTGAGCTGGATATCTATCTTCATATCAGAAGATATCTTTTCATAAGCATGCATTATTGTAGTATGGTCTCTTCCAAATTCCTCACCTATCCTCGGCAGTGAAAGATCAGTAAGCTCGCGGCAAAGGAACATGGCGATCTGTCTTGGCAATACTATGGATTTGTTTCTTTTCTTGGCATTGAAATCTTCTATTTTCATATTGTAATACTGACCAACTATATCCTTTATTGCTGCGGGCGTCACCAGTTTGGGTTTGGAATTGGATATTATATCCTTGAGGGCTTCATTGGCCAGATCTTCATTAATCTCACCGTTTGTAAGAGAGGAATACGCTACTATTCTTATAAGGGCACCTTCAAGCTCCCTGATATTTGATTGTATCTTTTTTGCAATAAGAAGCATAACATCATCAGAAATTGAGAGGTTCTCCACTTTAGCCTTTTTTCTGAGAATAGCAATCCTTGTCTCAAGATCAGGTGGTGCTATATCAGCTATCAAGCCTTGCTCAAATCTGGATCTGAGCCTGTCCTCCAAAGTAGGTATTTCCTTGGGCGGACGGTCACTGGAGATGATTATCTGCTTATTGGCTTCATACAGTGAATTGAAGGTATGGAAGAATTCCTCCTGGGTCCTTTCCTTTCCGGCAATAAACTGTATATCATCTATGAGCAGTACGTCAACGCTTCTATATTTGTTCCTGAATTCATTGTTTTTGTCATCCCTTATGGAATTGATCAACTCGTTGGTGAAGGTCTCTGATGATATATAGACTACCTTTGATTTCGTATTCTGTTTCAGGATGTAATGACCTATAGCATGCATAAGGTGAGTTTTACCAAGTCCAACGCCTCCATATATAAAGAGGGGGTTGTAAGCCTTGGCAGGCGATTCTGCAACTGCGACCGAGGCTGCATGGGCAAGACGGTTACTGTTGCCTATAACAAAAGTATCAAAGGTGTATTTGGGATTCAGCGATGAATTGACAGTTTCCTCAACCATATTTCTTTCTACAGTCTCCCTCATTATTGAAGCATAATTATCTTCTGTGGGGATTATGAAGCGGATATCGAAATAGTCCGAAGTGACCTGCTTTAATGCATTTTTGATAAGAGTAACATATCTGGCCTCCAATATGCCCTTTGTAAAATCATCGGGCACAGAGAAGGCAATTACATTGTCCTTCATTGAAATAGGCTGTATAGCCTTCAGCCAGGTATTAAAGCTTACCTCTGTCAACTCAACCTTTATAACATCTAAAGTCTTTTCCCAGACTTCCGTTAAATTAGAATACATTTCAAGCCTCCTTAGCTACATGCTTTGCACTGATTCTTCAAAACTCCTGAAAAAATGCGGGATATATTCGTGTTAAAAATGCTTATGTTTGACATTAAGCCTGTACGATTTATTTGCCTGAATTATCAACAGATTTGTACACAACAGCATTCTCATGGCATTGAAGATGGTCAATGAATAAAAATGTGTATAAATTGTTAATATAATTCTGTATAAAAAAATCGTAAAGCAGCTTATCAACAATAAAAAAATGTGCTTATCCACATATATAAACCAGGCAGTTATTTGATTATTGACAATAAAATAAATATTAATACACAGCCTGGTGAAGTTATACACATATTATGCACAGTTGTTGATAACTTTTTAGAAAATATGGAGTTATACACAATTATATAAATATAATAGCAAAATAAAATCCCGAATTCAACAGAAATAAGATATTTATCCACAATGAAATAGCCTGAATTGATGGTTTATCCACAATAGTAATTACTGCAAGACGCAGAAAAGTCAAAAATCTCTTTTAACAAATTACTTTGCAAATTGGTAGTAATGCTGTAAAATGTATTGTGCTGGGACAAATATTATATTGACATGGACTATCAATGTCTATATAATTTTAGTAGTAAAGTGGTGAATTATGCTTTATTGTATAAATGCATTAGTATAGAGGTTAGGGGGTGTTTAATATGTTAATGACATATCAGCCAAAGAAGAGACAGCGCAAGAAAGTTCATGGCTTCAGAGAAAGAATGAGCACTGCCAATGGTAGAGAAGTTCTTAGAAGAAGAAGATTAAAAGGTAGAAAAAGATTGACAGTATAAGGCCGCAAACCGTGGCCTTTTTCTGTAGTTATTAATGATGGAGGCAGGATATGATCACTCAGCAGAAGCTGAAGAAGAATTATGAATTCAAGAAGGTATATAGTGAAGGAAGATATTATGTAGAAAAATACGTAGTAATGTATATTGTAATGAATAATTCTGCCTCAAACAGGGTAGGTTTCTCTGTAAGTAAAAAGGTTGGAAACAGTGTCGTAAGAAATAGAGTAAAAAGACTCATGAAAGAAGTCTACAGAAAAAATGCGGTGAATATGAAATTGGGACATGATATGGTCTTCACCGCAAGAGTGGGGAGCGCAGATGCCGATTATTCAAAAATTGACAATAATATTGCTTCAATTTTGAGGAAGGCCAAGCTCAAAAAAATAGAGGAATAAATGAAGAGAGTTTTCATTATTATTATAAGGGCATATCAGATATTGATTTCTCCATTATCCAGGGGCAAATGCAGATTTGTTCCTACTTGCTCTAATTATGCCATTGAGGCCATTGAAACTCATGGAGTATTTTATGGAGTGTATCTGTCTATTAGACGTATTCTGAGATGCAACCCTTTTAATCCTGGAGGCTATGATCCTGTACCGGAAAAGAAAGTAAAACCATAGGTTTTAATATAAACATAGAATAAGGGGGAAAGATCTTGTTAGACTTTATCGCAAGTCCATTGGGCATGCTATTGAGAGCGATTTTTAATTTTATAGGTGATTATGGGTATTCAATCATTATCTTCACGATATTGACGAAACTAATACTTCTTCCAATAAATATCAAACAGACTGAATCAACTAAACGCATGAATGAAATCAACCCATTGATGAAAGAGATCCAGGAAAAGTATAAGAATGACAAGGAAAAGATGAATCAGAAGCTGATGGAGCTGTACAAGGAGAAAAATTATAACCCGGCTTCAGGATGTTTGCCTGCTCTTATACAGATGCCCATACTTTTCTCGTTGTACTATGTTATACAGGATCCTGTGAAATATGTTTTTCTTGACGCCAACGTATACGCAGGAATAGCAAAGAGTTTCTGGTGGCTTACTGACCTGAGTAAATCGGAGATGTCAGCAACACTAATTCACGTAGCAGGTTTTGGATTGCCTATATTGGCAGTGTTATCAGCAGCCTCTACGTATTACCAGATGAAAATGGTAAATCCGGCAAGCAGTGCAAATGACAAGGGAAAGCCGGATGCAACACAGCAGACCCAGAAGATGATGACAACCATGATGCCGATAATGTTCGGCTGGATCACTCTCAGCGTGCCTTCTGGTCTGGCCTTGTATTGGGTGGTTGGTAATATTTTTACTATAATTCAGCAGTATTTTATGATGAAGCCTTCAGTTATAAAAAAGGAGGTATAAAGTATTATGGTGGTAGAAAAGACAGCTAAGACCGTAGAAGAAGCAGTTAAGGCAGCTTTGGAAGAGTTGAAGGCGGACGAGGACAAAGTAACGGTAGAGATACTGGAGCAACCGTCAAAAGGAATATTCGGCCTGCTCGGCGGCAAGCATGCCAAGGTCAGGGTGACATTAAAGGAAGAAAAGCCGGTTGAGAAGGTAAAGGCACCGGTTAAGGAAACCATAAGAGAGACTCCGAGAGAAGCTCATAAAGAAAAAAAGGAAGCAAGGATCCTGGATTATACCCTCGAGAAGGAGAAAGCCAGGAAATTTCTCAGAGATGTTCTTGAAGCGATGGGTATAAAAGCAGAGATAAGATTAAAGGACACAGCAGAAGGACTTTATATAAATCTGTCAGGTCCAAAAATGGGTATTATTATAGGAAGAAGAGGACAGACCCTTGATTCCCTTCAGTACCTTGTAAGCCTTGTAGTCAACAAGGATAAGGACAGGGACGGTTTTGTAAAGGTTATACTTGATACCGAAGACTATAGAAGAAAAAGAGAAGAAACACTTCAAAGGTTGGCAAAAAGATTAGCAGAAAGAGTTCAGAAGACAGGCAAGAAGGTAGAGCTTGAACCGATGAACCCATATGAAAGAAGGATCATTCACTATACTCTGCAGGAGTTTGAAGATATAACCACCTTTAGTGAAGGTGAAGAGCCATACAGAAAGGTCATAATATCACACAAGTAATAAAAGGATCCGGTATTGCGATACCGGGTCTTATTATTTCATTTCCATTATTCAGTACAGTAATATATAATACATATGAAAGTGAATAATAAATATAAAATCTATCCTAAAGGATTAGTGGAGTATAAGATCTATGTAGATTTTTTCGCTACAAAGGGAAGCAAGGTAACAGAAATCTGGATAAGCGGTGCTTAAGCAGATTTTGTATAAAGGAGAGGATAAGCTTGATGGACAGAACGATAGCCGCTATAGCTACTGCTCCGGGAGAAGCTGGAATAGGTATTGTCAGGATAAGCGGTAACGAGTCGATAGCTATACTTGATAAAATTTTTAAGCCAAAGAAAGAAGTGACTGTGGAGGAGCTGCCCAGTCGCACTGTTGTTTATGGCCATGTGACAGACGATAAGGATGCTGTACTGGATGAAGTTTTGGCAATAATAATGCGAAAGCCGTTTTCCTATACTACAGAGGATGTTGTCGAGATACATTGTCATGGAGGAATAGTACCAGTAAGGCGCATAATGCAAGAGGTGCTGAAGAACGGGGCGGAGCTGGCTGAACCGGGGGAGTTCACAAAGCGTGCTTTTCTGAATGGAAGGATTGACCTGGCACAGGCGGAGGCTGTAATAGATGTTATAACTTCAAAAACGGAAACAGGGCTGAACGCTGCTTTGAACCAACTGGAGGGGGAGCTTTCAAAGGCTGTCAGAGCGGTTATGGATAAGCTGCTGGCTATGCTGGCACATATTGAGGCGTCCATAGATTTTCCCGAGCATGATATAGAAGAGATAACAAAATCAAATATAGAAGCAATGCTGTTGGAAGCAAAGACATCCGTCAAAATACTACTTGAGTCCTTTGACGAAGGAAAGCTGGTAAGGGATGGCTTGAAGACCGCTATAATAGGACGTCCTAATGTAGGAAAATCCTCACTGCTGAATGTACTTCTCAAGGAAAACAGGGCAATAGTGACAGAGGTGCCGGGGACAACGAGGGACATAATTGAGGAATACCTTAATATTGGCGGGCTACTGATAAGGCTTGTGGATACTGCCGGGATAAGGGAGACAGAAGATATAGTCGAGCGCATAGGCGTGGAGAGGACAAAGGCTGCTATAAAAGATTCAGATCTGGTAATATTGGTGGTTGATGCATCAGAGGAGTTAACTGATGAAGATATTGAAATAATAGAAATGATCAAGGGTAAGAGGGTCATAACTGCCCTGAATAAAATTGACCTTGGAGAGGGACATAACAGGACAATGCTTAATGGGCTCTTTGGAGAAGAAAATGTAATACAAATGTCGGTAAGGAAGGGCGTTGGGATCGACAAACTGGAGGATAGGGTAAAAGAGCTTGTATTCCAGGGCAAACTGAGCATAAGCAATAATAGCATGGTAACAAATATAAGGCATAAGAACCTCCTGGACAGGGCACTGAACAATGTGGAGAGGGCTATCAGTTCTATCGAGGATGACATACCGGTGGATCTTATATCTGTTGATATAAGGGAAGCATGGAGTTGCTTGGGAGCAATAACGGGAGACAGTATTGAAGAAGATATTGTAAAAGAGATATTCAGTAAATTCTGTATAGGTAAATAGAGGTGAGGATATGGAATATTATGCTGGTGAGTATGATGTTGTAGTCATAGGTTCAGGACATGCAGGGAGCGAAGCAGCACTGGCTTGTGCCAGGATGGGAATGAAGACTCTGGCTACAGCCATGAATCTGGACAGCATTGCAATGATGGCATGCAATCCTTCCATAGGCGGTCCTGCCAAGGGTAACCTGGTCAGGGAGCTGGATGCGCTTGGAGGAGAAATGGGGGTAAATACCGACCATACAATGCTGCAGATAAGGATGCTCAATACAAAGAAGGGCCCCGCTGTCAGAGCTCTAAGAGCTCAGGTAGACAAGAAGCTATACCAGGACAGGATGAAGAAGGTAATAGAGAATCAGGATAAGCTTCAGATCAAGCAGGCGGAAATAATTGAGATCAGGGTTGAGGATAACAGGGTGACCGGGGTGGTTACAAGCCTGGGAGCATTGTTTAGGTGCAAATGTGTTATTCTGGCTGCAGGAGTTTATCTTAAAGGAAAGATAGTAATAGGTGAGGTGGCTTATGATGGAGGCCCCAATGGCCTGTTTCCCGCAAACAAGCTCTCCGGATGCCTGGAGTCCCTTGGGATAAGGCTTATGCGATTTAAGACCGGTACACCTGCTAGGATAGACGGGAAAACAGTAGACTTTGCCAAAATGGCTGAACAGCCGGGAGACAATGATATCAATACCTTCTCATATATGACAGGAGAACTGGCTATTGATCAGAAATCCTGCTATCTTACCTATACGAACAAGGAAACCCACGAAATTATTAAAAGAAATATACAAAGGTCACCACTATATACAGGAGATATTACAGGTGTTGGGCCCAGGTATTGCCCTTCAATAGAAACAAAGGTCATAACTTTTCCTGACAGGGAGGAACACCAGATATTCATAGAGCCGGAAGGACTCAATACAAGAGAAATGTATGTACAGGGTATGTCATCAAGCCTTCCTGAGGATGTGCAGCTTGATGTGCTACACAGTGTTGAAGGACTTGAAAACTGCCATGTCATGAGAACGGCATATGCCATTGAGTATGATTGCATAGATCCCACACAGCTGCAATTAAGCCTGGAGCACAAGAATATATCTGGACTTTATTTTGCAGGGCAGATAAATGGTACCTCCGGTTATGAAGAAGCAGCAGCACAGGGAATAATGGCCGGGATTAACGCGGCACTCAAGCTGCAAGGGAAAGAACCCCTTGTTTTGGACAGATCCGAGGCATATATTGGTGTACTTATTGACGATCTTGTAACAAAGGGGACCAATGAGCCATACAGACTGATGACTTCAAGAGCCGAATACAGGCTGATACTCAGACAGGATAATGCTGATCTGCGTCTTACACAGAAGGGCTATGACATAGGGCTTGTATCTGAGGAAAGATATCAGAGATACAGAAAAAAGAAAGAGAACCTGGAAGCAGAGCTTGTAAGGTTAAAGAAAAAGATAGTTACTGCAGGAGAGAATCTGAGAGAGTATCTTACAGAGAGAGACAGCACCGATATAAAGGGAGGAATAAGTCTTTATGAGCTGCTCAGGAGGCCAGAGATATCCTATGATTCCTTGAAGGTGTTGGATGGAGAGCGGCCTGATCTGGATAGGGAGACAGCCGAACAGATAGAAATACAGATCAAGTATGAAGGCTACATAAAAAAGCAGCTTCAGCATGCAGAACAGTTTAAAAAACTGGAGAATAAGAAAATACCCGAAAGCATGGATTATTCTTCAATAAAAGGCTTATCCCTTGAGGCTAGGCAAAAGCTGAATAATATCAAACCGGCAAACCTTGGCCAGGCATCAAGGATATCGGGTGTATCACCGGCAGATGTATCTGTGCTTATGGTATATCTTGAGCAGATAAGAAGAGAAAGAAAGGGTGAGAATGCTGGAAAACAGGAAGATACTGATTGATGGGTTGAAAGAGCTGGAAATAAATGCTTCTGAAGAAGTGATCGATAAGCTGCAGTTGTTCATGAAGATTATGTTGGAGTGGAATGAGAAAATAAATCTGACTGCGATAACAGAGGAAAAAGAAATTTACATAAAGCATTTCCTGGATTCTGCCACTTGTCTTTCAACAGGATATATAAAAGAAGGCATGAGAGTGATAGATGTTGGAACCGGAGCAGGCTTTCCAGGAATTCCGATAAAGCTTCTGCAGCGTGGTATAGAAATGACCCTACTGGATTCCCTTAACAAGAGAATAAGCTATCTAGATGAAGTAGTAGCAAAACTGGATCTAAAGAAGGTCAGAACAGTACATGCCAGGGCAGAAGAGGGCGGAAGTTGTAAGGAGCATAGGGAGAGCTATGATATTGCCCTGTCTAGAGCTGTTGCGGCAATGAATGTGCTGTGTGAGTATTGTATGCCGTTTGTTAAAGTCGGCGGGTTCTTTATCTGCCAGAAGGGGCCGGATATGGATGAAGAATTGAAGGAGGCTGGAAATGCCATAAAGCTGCTGGGGGGTGTTGTTCGGGAGGTCAGGGAATATCAGCTTCCATTTAGTGATATTAAACATAACATTATTATAATAGAAAAAGTATCAGATACTCCGACAAAATATCCCAGAAAGCCGGGCAAACCAGCAGCAAGTCCGATAATTTAGGTGAAAAGCAAGAAATTTGTAACAAAAAAAATGCCTCAAAGTGAGTAAAATCAAGCTTTTACAGGCAGGAAACAGGCTGGTCATGGCGAATAAGACAGTATAGACTATGTGGTAAGGAGAGGAAAGAAAGTTGAGCAATGATAAAGCAATTATCAACATACCTATTGATGAAATAGCTCCTAACCCATATCAGCCGAGAAAGGAATTCAGCGGATCGTCTCTTGAGGAGTTGGCTGCATCAATAAAGGAGTATGGTGTACTTCAGCCTGTAAACGTGAGGAAGATCGGTGAAAAGGGCTACGAGCTGATATCCGGGGAAAGAAGGCTCAGGGCGTCAAAGATGGCTGGCAAAGAAGATATCCCTGCAGTAGTGATCGAGGTGGTAGAGCAGGATTCCGCTGTAATAGCTCTGATCGAAAACCTGCAGAGAGAGGACCTGAATTTCATGGAGGAGGCTGAGGGATATCACAACCTGATCAATGACCATGGGATGACTCAGGAAGAACTGGCCAGGAAGGTTGGAAAGAAGCAATCAACAATAGCAAACAAGCTTAGATTGTTGAAGCTGGATGGCAAGCTGAAGAATAAGATACTGGAAAATGAATTGACAGAAAGGCATGCAAGGGCGCTGTTGAAGCTTCCGGAAGAGGCAATGCAGCAAAAAGCACTGGACAGTATTATAAAAAAGTCCCTCAATGTAAAAAAGACCGAGGACATGGTCGAAAAAATGTTGGATGAAGTGGCAGCAGCAGCAGAGCCTCCTATCAAGAACAGGATCAAGGGAAAGATGAATTATAATATATATGTAAATACTATAAAGAACACCTGTAAGGAGCTGTTCAAGACAGGCTGCCAGGTAGAATATACACAGGAAGATAAAGGCCCATTTATAGAAGTCATTGTAAGGATACCTAAAAATGCATAGTGATAATGCACCTATGGTACCAGGAAAAAACTGGAACCGATAGGTGCTTTTTAGTTTGTTTTGATGTTCTATAAGTCATATATTACCTCTCAGAATTAGTATGCCCATTAATATGAATAAACCTCCCGCAGCGGTCTGAATATATTGTGGAGGTATGTATTTGGTTATGTAAGCTCCCGCAAAGACGCCGATAAGAGATGAGCAAATAAGTGCAAGACTTGAGCCGATGAAAACAGAAGCCAGCGAGTTGGATTTTGCTGATAATAGCATTGTGGCCAGCTGAGTCTTGTCACCCAGCTCCGCTATGAAAACTAGAAAAAAGGTAGATAATATCGCTTTTAGCATTTCAGTCCTCCTTTCTCTATGGTATTGCTTTTCAGAACAGCTCTTCAAACAAATTATTTTTGTTTCTGATATATTATTTATATGTACTTTTAATGCTATTTTTTGATAAATTAGCTGTCCTTCAGTCAGATAAGTATCCAATTATTGCTGACATACAATATATTTATTCAAAATGCCTTTAATATATTAATAGTTTATTATATTATTAAAATATATGATTTCATCAACTAATAAAAATGAAGCATTGCGCAGATCAAAAGAATTGGCGAAATGTATACTGGAGAGGTGTATGCTATGGCAAAATCAATAGCTGTCTTTAATCAAAAGGGTGGTGTGGGGAAAACAACAACGGTAATTAATTTGTCTGCTTGCCTGGCGGAAAAGGGAAAAAGGGTGCTGATGTTGGATATCGACCCTCAGGGGAATACAACAAGTGGAGTAGGAATAGACAAAACGGCATTAAAAAAGACTATCTACGATGTGTTGATAAACAATGAAGACCCAAAAGAATGTATTGTAGAAACTAGCAGACAAAACCTGTTTATACTTCCCTCCAGCGTACAGCTTGCAGGCGCAGAGATTGAACTGACGGAAATCAACAGACGGGAGCTTAAGCTCAGGGAGTCCATAAGCATAATAAAAGATGATTATGATTATATATTCATTGATTGTCCTCCATCGTTAGGATTACTTTCTATCAATGCCTTATCGGCAGTGGACAGCGTATTGATACCTATACAGTGTGAATATTATGCTCTTGAAGGAGTCAGCCAGCTTATGAACACTATAAAGCTGGTAAAGAAAGGCCTTAATACCGAACTTGATATCGAGGGAGTTGTACTTAGTATGTTTGACGGAAGAACCAATCTTTCGATTCAGGTTGTTGATGAAGTGAAGAAATATTTCAGGGGCAAGGTGTATACTACTATGATTCCAAGAAATGTTCGTCTGGCAGAGGCCCCAAGCTATGGATTGTCTATAATTGATTATGATCTCAAGTCAAAAGGTGCTGAAGCATATATGGAATTGGCTGAGGAATTCATAGATTTATGTGAGGAAGTGAAATAAAATGAATAACAAAAGAGGGCTTGGAAAAGGTCTGGGAGCTCTGATACCTGAAAATGAGGAAAAACTGGACAATTCCATAATAGAAATAAAGCTTACTGAAGTGGAACGCAATGAGAATCAGCCGCGAAAGGAATTTGATGATGAAGCGTTGAAGGATCTTGCAGAATCCATAAAGGAGCATGGTGTGGTACAACCTATCATTGTGAGAAGATTTGGTAATGGATATCAAATAATAGCAGGTGAAAGAAGATGGAGAGCTTCAAGGCTCGCAGGTAACAGGACTATCCCGGCAATTGTCAAGGAATGCACAAACCTGGAGGTTATGGAGCTTGCACTCATCGAGAACCTGCAAAGAGAGGATCTTAATTCCATAGAAGAAGCGTTGGCATATAAAAGCCTTATAGAAGAATACAAAATGACTCAGGAAGAAATAGCAAAGCAGATTGGCAAGAGCAGACCTGCAATAGCAAATTCACTTAGATTGCTGCAACTTCCGCAGGTCATAAAAGATATGATTGCCATGGGGAAAATATCACAAGGGCATGCAAGAGCATTACTTGCAATTGAGGGCGAAAAGAAACAGCTTGAAATTGCAGAGAAAATAGTTGAGCAGCAGCTTAATGTAAGACAGATAGAAAAGCTGGCTAAAGCTGAAAAGAAACCAGATAAACAGGAGAAAGAACCTGACGGTTATCAGTTGGAGATCAAACAATTGGAAGAAAGATTAAAAACAGCTTTAGGAACAAGAGTAATAATACAACACAAAAATAACAAAGGTAAAATAGAAATAGAGTATTATAGTAACGACGAGCTGGATAGGATCATAGAACTTATGGAAAAATAAGGGCCTTTTTAAATTGCGTATAATTGATTATTTTTGAGTCGACAAAGGGTTAACTCGTTGAGAAGGTAAAATCAAATACAGACCAAATAAACGCGTCTAAGGGGGTTGGGTAATGCAGCAGTATATTTTAAGGTCCTTTGTGTCAAAAAGTGGGGGCGGTAATAAAGCGGCTGTTGTATTTGATGATTCTGGTATGTCTGATTCGCAGATGTTAAGGTTAGCTAAAAAGAATAATTTTTCCGAGACTGCTTTTGTTGACTTTAGAAGAAGTGATGAAAACAAATATCAGATCAGATATTTTACTCCTGAAGAGGAAGTAGATATTTGCGGGCATGCAGCATTAGCTTCTTTTCATTTACTCAGGCAATTGGGATATATTAAAGGAAATACTGCATACCATAGAACAAAAGCTGGAGAATTAAAAGTACTTATTGATAATGACATCATTCTCATTGAGATGAAAAAGCCTGAGCTTGTGATGAAGCTTGACTTGGGTACCGTAATGGAGACTATTGATGTTGATGCAGCGAGCATCGTGGCCGCTCAAGATGGGCTGGTTCAAGTTATATCGACAGGGCTTAAGGATATCATCCTAGAGGTAAATGGTATGGATACCTTGAGAAATATGAACATTAAGAAGGAAAGTATGATTTCTGTATGTCAGAAGTATAATCTGGTAGGTATGCATGTTGTTTCACGTGAAACAATAGAAAAAGATTCAGATTTCTGCTGCAGAAATTTCGCACCGGCAGTAGGCATTGATGAAGAAAGTGCCACAGGTACGTCCAATGCATCATTATTGTATTATATGCTGAATAACTACAGCAGCTTGGATACTTCAAAAACTTACAAGGTCGAGCAAGGATATTTCATGAATAGCCCTAGCAATATCTTCGTTAAAGCGGAGAACGAAAGTATCTTTGTTGGTGGTGCAGCAGTAATTGACTTCATGGAAGAATTCACAGCAGAATAGTATAAAAATTGTATTTGTCCAAACATTTATCAAATGTTTCACGTGAAACAAAGGAGTAATATGTTATATTTTGATAACGCAGCAACGACATTTCCGAAACCAGAAGTTGTTTATGAGGCAGTAAACGAATGCATGAGGAATTATTGCGCCAATCCTGGCAGAGGAGGTCATAAGCTTGCTCTACAGTCGGGAAGGGTGATCCTGGAGGCACGGGAGCTGCTAGCAGAGCTTTTTAATGCTAAAGCAATAGAAAACATTATTCTGACCCATAATGCTACAGATTCATTGAACCTGGCCCTCAAAGGCTTTCTAAAAAAAGGGGACCATGTAATAACAACCAGTATGGAGCACAATTCCGTCCTCAGGCCTTTGAAAGCGTTGGAAAAACTGGGTGTTGAGACAACAATAGTAGAAGCCAACAAATCTGGTGAGATAGATATCATAGAGGTAGAAAAGAATATAAGAAAAGAAACAAAACTTATTGCAGCAACGCATGCTTCAAATGTAATAGGTACATTGCAGCCCATTGCAGAGTTAGGGGCTATTTGCACGGAGTATGGATTGGAGCTTCTGGTTGATGCGTCCCAAACTGCAGGCGGCTTCGATATAGATGTAACGAAAATGAATATAAGTATGCTGGCTTTTACCGGACATAAAGGCTTGATGGGCCCTCAGGGAACGGGGGGGCTTTATGTTAGAGAAGGACTGGCCCTTCAACCAATGAGGGAGGGTGGTACCGGAAGTATGTCCGATTCCTTATATCAACCGGAAATACTTCCTGATCGATTTGAAAGCGGGACACACAATACACCAGGAATAGCAGGCCTCTGTGCGGGTATTAAATTTATTAAAGCCGAAGGTATAGAAAATATAAGATGGCATGAGTCAGAATTGGTGAAATACTTTATAAAGGGCTTGGAGTCTATAAAGGATGTAAGGCTTTACGGTATCAGAGATCCGGAAAGGCAGGCTCCTGTGGTGTCGATAAACATTGGCGAAGCAGGCTCCTCAGATATCAGCTATATATTGGATCAGACCTTTGATATTGCAACCAGGTCAGGACTTCATTGTGCGCCTTTGGCGCATAAGACTATAGGGACGCTGGAACAAGGTACAGTACGGTTCAGCTTTGGTTATTTCAACACAAAGGATCAGGTAAAAACTGCGGTAGAAGCTATTAAGCAAATTAGTAGAGAGATATAGGGGAGTATAAAATGAGCAGACTGGATGTTTTATTTGGACAATACAATATGATAATTGTAGTTATACTTATGGTAATGGTATTATCATTATTTATATGGAATATTATAATGTCGGTCAAATTATCTGCATTGAACAGTAAGTACAAGAAATTTATGCGAGGTTCCACAGGTAAAAACTTTGAGGGTATGCTAATGGATCATATGAGTGAAATGGAATCAGCAGTTGAAAGAGTTAACATAATCAGTGAAGAGCTGATAAGTCTTAAGAATCAAACCGATAAATGCCTTCAGAGGTTCAACATAATAAGATATAACGCCTTTAGTGATACCGGGAGTGACTTGAGCTTTTCCATAGCTATGCTGGATACTTACAATGATGGCTTTATAATAACCGGTATATATGGCAGAAATGAATCAATAACCTATGCAAAACCAATAGAAAAAGGAATTTCAAAATATCCTCTTTCTGTCGAAGAAGAAATGGTGCTTAACAGAAGTATGAAGAATACACCCAGATAGGTTAGCTACGGTAACAACACTACAAAGCTGAATAAAAAATGCACCTTCAAAGGATACTAATGATGCTGAGACACAAGTAACTTTGGAGGTGTTTTTTTATGGTAATAGCTATTCAAAAGGGACTGGAAAATATGAAGGCTCAGCTGGAAAGCAGAGGGCATCAGGTATTCTATATTGGAGAACATAAGGTGGCAGATGCGGTACTTTATATGGAAACAGATACGCATCCCTATTATGAGGTAAATAATGTTCCATCTGCAGCCAGTGCTTCATTAAGTGGAAACACAGGTTTTGGAGCATTGTTGGTCAATGTAACAAATAAATCCATGGAAGATATAATCAGGATATTGGAAAAAAGGGTGTATAGCCCTTTGCTTTGAAGATGCGAAGATAAATATCTTGTATCATTTCGTCAAATTAAGTAACTTTTCAGAAATATTATGGTATAATATGTTTGCGCATGTTAAATTTTTTTCATACCTCAATCAGTCGAAAATTGGCGGGAGGGTGCATTATTGTTAAATGCTGATTTTTATGACAAGCTGTTATATCTGGTAATGGTATGCTCTTCTACTTACAACATAATATTGACTGTCAGCATGAACAAGAAATCTTCTCGTTTCAAGGCTTTGGCCATCACCTTTTTTGCTCCTGCCTTATTATGCTGTGCTGCTTTTCTATACCCTGCCAATATAACTGTGAGGGATGTTGCTTCCCTTAGTGAAGTATGTTTGATCATGGGTATTCAGTTTCTGATGATTTATCCCTATGAGAGCGGTAACCATAACACCTTAGTATTGGGAATGATAGTTGCTGCGTCGATACTGACCGGTTATGTAATGACAACAGATGATTTCATATATTTTTTACTTTCAGTCAAACTGCGGTCAGCAATAAGCTCTGTTTTAATCATAGTCACTCTGATATATATAAGGATTAAACACGAGGATCAGAGAATAATGGCTCCGCTTTCGCTGATGTTAGCGGGAGTAATGCTGGAATATCTCAGAAGCAATGTACAGATAGACA
>CAZNMO010000054.1:0-6690 GCA_964574195.1 uncultured Clostridiaceae bacterium
CCGCCGCGCGAGTTTTCGCAAATCCGAAAGACCCGGCCATCAGGCCGCGTGAACCTGCGTGAAAGGGAGTATCACCATGTCCAGACCCCGCAAGCCCGCATCGCTCAAAGTCCTCGAGGGCGAGAAGGACAAGAAGCGCATCTACCCCGAGCCCGACGCGATCGCGCTCACACTCAACGACCCGCCTGCCGACCTCGGCGAGCATGGCCGCGCCATCTGGCTTGACCTCGCTCCGAAGCTCGGCAGGCTCGGCATCACGTCCGAGCTCGACTATTACGCCTTCGAGGCGCTGTGTCGTGGCTACCAGGCGTGGCGCGATGATCCCTCGGACATGAAGCGGCTGATGCGTGTGCAGTCGCTCCTCGGCGAGTTCGGCTGCACGCCTTCGACGCGCTCTCGCGTCACCGGGTATGCCGACAAGAAGTCCGAGGACCCGATGCAGCGACTCCTTGCCGGTGGTGTGTAGCGATGCTGCTGCCTGCCGGATGGGCTGACCTACCGGCAGACTGGCGCACACGGTGCGACCCGCACGACGAATCGGCGCAGCGCTTCTGGAAGCGCTACCACCACGAGCGCGCCGAGGCCATCGGGTGCGTCTACGACGAGCTCGCCGCCGATGTGCGCGTGCAGTTCTTCGCCAACCTGCGCCTCGTCAAAGGCTCGCGCTTCGCCGGTAAGCCGTTCACGCTACTCCCGCACGCCGAGCATCAGATCGTCCGGCCGTTCTTCGGCTACAAGGAGGCGGGCACCGACCCGCCGCCTCATCGCAGCGACATCGACAAGCTCGGTACTCGCCAGTTCCGCCGTGCGGATCACTGGGTCGCCAAGAAGAACGCCAAGACGACGCTGGGCGCCGGCCTTGGGGCCGAGGCGCTGTTTCTCGAGCGCGAGCCGGGCGTCGAGGTGTACGCCTGCGCCGCCGACCGCGAGCAGGCAGGGCGTCTTTACGAGTCGCTGGCGCCGATGATCTCGGGACAACCCACGCTCGACGCGCTCTCGAAGCGCCTGGATTCGGTCAAGCGCATCGTCGTCCCGTCGCTCAACGGATTCCTCCACGTCAACTCGTCCGAGGCGTACACCAAGCACGGTTCGCAGCAGTTCGCGGTGCTCGCCGACGAGCTGCACGCATGGCCGGGCCGCGAGTACTGGTCGGTCATGACGCAGGGCGCGTTCGCGTCCCGTGAGGAGTGGATTCTCTACGTCATGTCGACGCCCGGCTTCTCCATGACCGGCGTCGGCTACGAGGAGTTCGAGTACGCCAACCGCGTCCGCATGGGCGAGATAGACGACCCGAGGCTCCTGCCCGCCATCCATGTGCTCTCGCAAGAGGACGACTGGAAGGACGAGGCGAACTGGTACAAGGCCAACCCCGCGCTCGGCTTCAAGGGCTGCGGATGGCCGTATGCGCTCGACATCGAGGACCTGCGCGACGAGTTCCGCAAGGCGCTCGCCATGCCGTCCACCGAGCAGGAGTTCCGCGTGCTCCGGCTGGCGACCTGGATGAGCACCACCAGCCGTTACTTCGACATGCTGGCGTGGGGCGACTGCTTTGAGCAGATGCCGACCCCGCTGGCAGGCCGCCCCGTCTACGCCGGGCTCGACCTCTCCGAGACGCAGGACATCACGGCCGCTATGCACATGGCGTGGGATGACGACGGCGGGCTCTCGGTGGTCGGCCACTACTGGCTGCCGGGTGCTGGCATCGAGGACCGCGAGCGCCGCGATCGCGTGCCGTACCGTGAGTGGGCGCGCCAGGGCTGGATCACACTCAACGATGGCGACGTCATCGACTACACGGGCGTCCGCCGCTACATGAACGAGCGAGCCGACGAGTGGGGTATGCCGGTCGAGGCCGGATACGACCCCTACAACGCTCGGCAGATATGCGAGGTGCTGCTCGCTGGCGAGGACGGCTTCAACATGGTCCCGGTGCGTCAGGGTCCTCCGTCGCTGTCCGAGCCCACGAAGCGGCTCAAAGACCTCCAGGTATCGGGCAAGCTGCGCACCGGCAAAGATCCCGTGTTGCGCTGGATGGCGGAAAACACCGTCGTCCTGTCCGATTCCAACGGCAACATCAAGCCGAACAAGGCGCCGGGCAAGAAGCGCCTGCGCATCGACGGCATCAGCGCACTGGTTACAGGGATGAACCGAGCCCTCATGCACGGCGCTACCCAGCGATCCGCATACGAGGCCGACGACTTCTCTGTGTAGCGAGGTATCACGGCTCCACTCGCGGCCGATAGACACGCCGAACGGGAGAACCCAATGGGCATCAGGGCTATCGCCAGCGACTTCCTCTCGCGCATCCTGCGTGGCGACGGGAACACCCGAGCGCCGAACGGCGGCAACACCAAATCGGGAGCGCGGGTCACGAACCTCACCGCGATCGAGAATCCCGCCATCCGTGCCGCGATGCGGGTACTCGCCGAGGATGTCGCGACCGTTCCTCGGCACCTGCTGCGCAAGGTCGAAGCGGGCAAGGAGCGGGCCGAGGATCACTGGCTCTACGACCTGCTGCGGGACAACCCGAACCCGAACATGACGGGTGTCGAGTACCGCGAGCTCGAGATGTTCAACCTCGCCGGGTGGGGCAACTCCTACGCCTACATCGAACTCGACCCCGTGTTCGGTGCGGTGCCCGTCGCGCTCTGGCCCCTGCGCCCCGACCGCATGAGCGTCATCATGCGCCCTGACGGCCGGCGACAGTACGCCTACGCCGCGCCCGAGGGCGACTTCGAGATATTCTCGCCCGACGAGATCGTGCATGTTATGGGGCTCTCGGACGACGGCATCGTCGGCCAGTCCCCGCTTGCACTTCACGCCGAGGCCATCGGCCTGCATATCGCCGTGCAGGACTACGCCAGCACCTACTTCTCGCAGGGCGGGCTTTGGGGCGGCTTCATCATCCACCCCGGCACGCTCTCCGACGACGCCATCGACAAGCTCAAGTCGAAGATCAACGACGACAGCGGATCGAGGATGGCTCACCGCTGGAAGGTGCTGCGCGAGGACATGAAGGTGCAGACGGTGAGCGGCATGTCGCCCACGGAGTCGCAGATGCTCGAAACCCGGCGCTTCAGCGTCGAGGAAGTCTGCCGCATCTTCCGCCTGCCGCCCGACAAGCTCGGCGACCTCTCGCACGCCACCTACTCCAACATCGAGCAGCAGGCGACCAACTACGTCGTCTACTCCCTGCGCCCCTGGCTCGTGCGCATCGAGGCCGCCTACAACAAGCGCCTCGTGCAGCCCTACGGCTACGAGGACGGGCTTGTGCTCGAGCACAACATCGACGGCCTGATGCGCGGCGACCTCGCATCCCGCTACGCCGCCTACGCCGTGGGCCGCCAGTGGGGCTGGTACTCGGTCAACGACATCCGCGCCAAAGAGAACGAGAACCCCGTCCCCGAAGGCGACATGCGGCTCGTGCCGATGAACATGGCTCCCGCATCCGCGCCCGAACCCCCGATGGAGTCACCCGCCGTCTAGGCGGTACTCATAGCCCGCCGCCTCATGGCTGCGGGCGCTTCGCCATGCCCGGAAACGGGCTCCACCACGGGCACACTCCGACGCCCGGCAAACCAAACGGAGGCACAACATGAGCGATGAGCTCACCCCCACGCCCGCCGAGCCGATCCCGGCACCGCAGGCGGAACCCGCTGCCCCGGCAGCAGAGCCGACGCCCGAATGGTTGCCGTCACGGCTCGAGCGTCAGGAGCGCGCTGTGCTCCGCGACCTCGGATTCGACGGCATGACGCGCGATCAGGCCCGCGAGGCCGTCGCCGCCGCCAACGCCGCACGGGCAGAGCTCGATGAACGCAGGACCGCCGAGATGAGCGACCTCGAGAAGGAGCGGGAGCGCAGCGCGCAACTCGCAGCCGAACTCGAAGCCATCAAGGGCCAGAACGCGCAGGCCGCGCTCGACGCCCTCAAAGAGCGGGTCGCTTCCGCTCACGGTATCCCTGCGGCCTTCGCGTCCCGCCTCACCGGGACCACCGAGGAGGAGCTGACGGCAGACGCCAAGACGCTGCTCTCCGGCCTCCCGAAGATGCAGGACACCCCGCCCCCGCCCCCAGCCGCCACCGATCAGGCACTCTCACCCGAACAGCTCGCGAACCTCTCGCCCGACGAGTACGCGAAGCTGCGCGCAGACGGCCGCATCTAGGGGCACTACCCACAGGAGGACTAGATGTCCAACACGTTCGTCACCCCGCAGATCGTCGCCCGTGAGGCAGCGGTCGCACTCAACGCGCAGCTCATGGCTGCCAGCCTCATCCCCAAGGGCATCTCGCAGGACGTCGCCCGCAAGGTCGGCGATACCGTCAAGGTGCGCGTTCCGGCCACCTTCACCGCCCACGACTTCGCCGCGTCTGGCTCCATCAGCGTCCAGGGCGCTGGCGAGGGCTACGTCAACCTCGTTGTGGATCGCCACTTCGATGTGGCGTTCGAGATCACGAGCGCCGAGCGCGCGATGAGCCTCACCGACCTGCGCGCGCAGGTCATCAACCCGGCCAGGCAGGCCATCGCCGAGCAGGTCGACAGCGACGCGCTGTCGCTCTACAAGTCCGTCGCCGCCAAGACCGGCACGGCTGGCACCACGCCCGACGCGCTGTCCGACTTCACCGACGCCCGCAAGAAGCTCACGGACAACCGTGCGCCGATGGGCGGACGAGTCGCCATCTGGGACACCGCCGCCGAGGCCAAGCTGCTCCAGCTCGACGCCATCGCTGGCGCCGACAAGTCCGGAAGCACCGACGCTCTGCGTGAGGCCAACATCGGCCGCATCATGGGCTTCGACAACTACGTCTCGCAGCTCGTCAAGAGCCACACGGCCGGCGCGGGCACCGTCAAGATCGACAACGGCGCCGGGTACTCCATCGGCGACACCGCCATCCACGTCGACGGCGTGACCACCGCCCTCGTCGTCGGCGACAAGCTGACCATCGGCGGCTACGACTACACCGTCGTCTCCGCTGGTGCCCTCGCGACCGCCGACCAGGACATCACCATCCTGCCGGGCCTCAAGGCCGCCGCCGCCAACGATGCCGACGTCACGCTGGCCGCCAACTACACCGCGAACATGGCCTTCCACCCCAACTTCGCGGTGGCCGGTTTCGCGCAGCTCGAGCTCCCCGAGGGTGGCGCGGCTGGCGAGATCATCAACTACAACGGCCTCTCGATGCGTGCGCTGTACTCGTTCGACCACACGCACCTCAATGAGATCGTGTCGCTCGACATCATGTACGGCTTCAAGGTCGTCCGCCCCGAGCTCGCCTGCGTGGTGCTCGGCTAGACAACCGCATCCCCGCGCGGGCTGGCTCCGGCCAGCCCCGCACCCGCAGCCCACTCCCCGAGCGCGTTGCGAGTGCGGGATTCCCGCCGCTTCCCGACTCCACTGGAGGCACCATGCCCCGCATCTACACCAACGGTTCTGCCGTGCGCTCCACCGACGACCTCGGGGCCGTGTCCTCCGGCACCACCGCCACCATCGGGGCGCTCAACGCCGATACCGTCGTCACCGTCCGCGAGACCGCTGGCTACCGTACCCCCGGCGATGTGCTGTTCTCCGTGCGCACCGCCGTTGGTGGGCCTATCGACCCCGACTACGAGGTGTCCGCCAACGGCACCGACTGGGTAGCGGGCGCCGTCAACCTCGGCGTGGTGGGCCCGACCGACGTCAACGCCCACTGGCGGCAGGTCGCCTACGAGTCCACCGAGCAGGCGCGTGACGTGTACCTGCACCTCGAATTCGGCGGCGACGCCATCCCGCTCCCGGCGTTCACCACCGGCCCGAGCATCCAGTCGCTCTCATCGCAGGGCTGCACCGTGACCTGGGCGACCAACGGGCAGGAAGTCGGAGCCAAGTACGCCGTCGTCGAATCGGACGATGCCGTCGTGGACTGGGGAGCGGCCTCTGCCGCCACCTCGCCGCTCGTCATCACCGGGCAGACACCGCAGCTACTGCGCTACGTCGTGGTGCGGCTCGTGGACTCGGAGGGCTTCGAGACAATCAGCACGCCGCTGCCGTTCACACCGACAGCCGTCAGCAACCTCGCCCCGGCGTTCTCGTCCCAGCCCGCCCTCGTGGGCTCGGCTCTCACCGACCGCTTCAGGATCACCTACGGCGTGACCGACGCAGACGGCGACACCATCGTCCACGAACTCTCGCTCGACAACGGCTCGACCTACGCCACCATCACGCCGACCTACAATAGCGGCTCGGGCAAGTACGAGCACACCGTCACCGGGCGCACGCAGACGACCGCACATCAGGTCAAGGTGCGCGTCGGCGATGCACAGCACGCGGGAGCCAACGGCACCGTCAGCAACCTACTCACCGTCACCACCGCGACGATGGGTGCGGTCGCTGGACTCGCTGTCACGAGAAGCGACTCGGCGCTCGGCCTGACGTGGACGGCGCTCTCGGGCGCTGTCGGCTACGACGTCGAGTACGGCACGACCACGGGCTACGGCTCGTCTATCACCGACCCGACTACCAACAGCGCCAGCATCACGGGGCTGACCAACAACACGCTCTACTACGTCCGTGTGCGCGGCTACGATGCGGCGGGCAACGTGGGCGAGTATGCCACGGGTAGCGGCACTCCCGCACTCACCACCTTCTCTGACGACTTCGCTGGCGCGCTCACCACCAAGTGGGACGTGGTAGCGGGCACGATGCTCGCGGTATCG
>CAZNMO010000054.1:6700-20622 GCA_964574195.1 uncultured Clostridiaceae bacterium
GCGGCACTCTCAAGTGCACGAACCCGAACGCCGCGCAGGTCGTCGCTGTCATCGCCCCGAAAGAGTCGCTGTACTCGCACCCGAACAACGCGAAGATGGCCCTCAGTTTCGTATCGTTCTCGGGGCAGGCATCGAATGCCAACATCGCCATGTACCTGCGTGCGTCGAGCAAGGCTTTCACTCCGACGAGCGGATACAAGCTGGTCGTCAAGGGGGCGGCCTCGAACGCCCTTTCGCTGTACATGTTCAAGATAGTCGGCGGCGTTGAAACGCAGCTCGGCACGGTTGCATCGCTTACCGGGCTCGTCGGCGGCGAGGTAATCACCTTCGAGGCTATCGGAACCAGCATCGTCGCCAAGCTCGACGGCGTGACCAAGATAAGCGCGACCAACAGCGAAGTCACGGCTGGCTATCACTTCCTCGCGGGCTATCCCGACACTAACTGGACGAACGCCGCGATTCTGACCGTGGACAACTTCGCGCTCACCGAGTCCTAGGGGGTCGAAATGGCGACCCTCAAGATAGTTACCATCGGTGACAGCAACACCGCTTCTGGGGGCTACGCACCGGGGAGCAACGACGAGTGGGGCTACCTGCTCCGAGGGCTTCTCGACAGCGCCTACGCCTCGTCATACACCTACACCAACCTCGCCGTCGCTGGCTCACAGCCCGGCGACTGGCAACCCGGCGTGGGTTACATGCCCGGAGCGATCGCCGCGCAAGCCGACATCTACGTCGTCATGCTCGGCACCAACGGCATGACGCTCAACAGCAACGGCACCTACACCGATGCGGCGCTGAACGACTACGAGCCGTTCATGCGCAACATCATCGAGGCGCTGCAAGCCAACACCGCGCCCAACACACCGACAGGCCATCCGCTCGTAATGCTCTGCTCGCCGATGCCAGCGCAGACGTGGCAGGTGCTCTCGACCGCCGACCCCTACAACTGTCACGGCAAGTACGGCGCGTCGTGGTGGATGCTCTGGCGTCCGACCCTTTCGCTGACCGAGCGGCGCGACATCTGCGCCATCCTCGCCAACGATTACGACCTGCCGTACCTCGACGCCTACACCGAGTTCGTCGGGATCGGCTGGGACGGCACGCAGACCACGCCGCACGCCGACATCTACGACGGCGTGCATATGGACGGCTCGGGGCACGCACGGGTGGCGGGATGGGCGCAGACAGCCATCGCACCGTACCTCGCCGCTGACGGCAACGTCGCCGAGCACATCGCCACCGAACTCTGGGCTGACGCTCTCGGCCTCACCGCCCCCATCGTCGTGCCCGAAGCAACCGAGCTGTGGGCCGACGCTCTCGGGCTGGCAGGGCAGCACGCCACGGCGCTGTGGGCTGACGCCAAGGGGCTGCGCAAGCCGACCCCGCCACGCCGCCCCTACAAGCGCATGAGCGGCACCGGCACGACCCGCACGCCGTCAGGCGGCACCGCCCGCATCGGCCCGACACTGGGAGGCTAGATGTACCTCATAGCGAACAGCGGCGGGCGGGTGGCGTTCACACTCTCCGAGACGCCCGACACCGCTGACATCACCATCACCGACGAGGCGGGCGATCCCGTCACGGTAGCCGCGACCGCCACCATCGACGGCGCGACGGTCACGCGCGACATCGCCGCCGACGAGGTTGGCGCGTTCGGCTCAACCTGGCGCATCGCCTGCGAGTGGACAGCGGGCGGACAGACCCGCACCGACGTCGAGTACGCCGACATCGTTGAGGACGACCCGCCGCTTCCGTGGCCGGTCAACTTCTCGACGGTCCGCGCGCGGCTCGACATCGACACCCGAGACGACGCGATGCTCGCTGACCTGCTCTCGGAGGCCACCGTCGCCTGCCACGACATCGTGCCCGTCACCCTCGGGCTGGTCGCCGAAACCCGCACGCTGTGGGCTGACGGCGCCAGCATCTTCCCGTTCGAGTGCGTGGACGCGACCGCGGTCACCGACCTCGACGGCAACCCGCTCACCTTCATCGTCGAGCCCGGCGCCGAGCACATCGGGCGCATCATCCTCTCCGAGCCGCTGACGGGCTCCGTGTTCGTCAGCGGCACATGGGGATGGGCGAGCACCCCGGCGCAGTACCGCCGAGCCGTCCTGCGGGCTGTCGTGGCGTGGTATCGCCGTGAGACTGCGGGCGATGCGCGCGACGGAATCGGCTCACTCGACGGCCTTCCGCGCGAGTCGCGCTCCCTGCTCGATGCCATGAGGCCGGTGCGGTTCTGATGGCACGCCGAGCGCCGAGCGTCGGTGCTCGTGACGGCATCGACTGGCAGATAGACGACCGACAGGTGCGCAAGGTTCTGCGCACGATGCACGATCAGGTCAACGACTTCCGCAAGTACTGGGAACCCATCATCGACGTAATCAACGAGACGAACGCACACCGCTTCGACACGCGCGACGGTGGTTCGTGGCGGCCCATCACCAGCGAGAAATACGAGCGGTGGAAGTACCGCCACAACGGGGGCCAAACTTTGGTCCTGTCGGGCGTTCTGCGGCGCGTGATGACCGATAAGACGTCCTACGGCCAGAACATCACGAGGGGTCGCGACAAGCTGACGATCCGCTACTTCCGGGGGCCGGGAGGCGGGGAGGCCAGCGGCGCCAACATCGCGATGGTCCACCAGCGCGGACTCCACAAGGGGCTCCCAATCCGCAAGGTCATCAACCCCGACGAGCCCGTGCTGCGCAAGGCGATGGGCGATGCGCTGTCGCAGGTCGCTCGAGACTGGGAAAGGGAGTGGGCCAGTGGACGCTAACCACGTCGCACGCGAGGCGATGGTCGCCATAGCCGAGGACGTGCTTCCCGGAGTGCTGGCGACTGTCGCCACCGAACGCTCCCTGAAGGTGCCGCCACCCCGCAAGGTCTACCGGGGAGTGGTCGAGCAAGACAACCTCAAGACGGCGTTCCCCAACATCGAGGTCACGCAGCCGAGCGGCCCCGTGGTCATCACCGGCCGGCAGACCGCCTCGCAACTCTCGCTGTGGGTCATGGCGTCGGTATCGTGCGCCAACCCCGAGCAGGCCGACGAGCAGTGCTCGGCGTACCTCACTGCGCTCATGCGCGCCTACCGCTATAACTCACTCGCTGGGGGTGAGGCCGAACTCGTGGAGATTGACGCCTCGCCGCCGCTCTCATCCGGCACCCAAACGGTGCAGACAGTCGGCGTGCGCGTCCTCGTGTCCCTAGTCGAGTAGACGCCACCAACACCCCCTTGCCAGAGGCCGCCTACGGGTGGCCTTGCCATTTCCAGCCCGAAAACACGGAGGTACATCATGGGCAACTTCTGGGTTCCCCCCAAGGATGTCGTAGTCAAGCTCGGCACCAAGGACGCCATCGTCTCGGCACAGACCGACGTCGGCTCGGTTCGCGGCGTCAAGATCGAGGAGACGCCGGGCGATACCCGCGACGCCACGAGCTCCAAGCAGTTCGGCGCCGTCATCGAGTCCGAGCGCCTTGCCGGTAGCGTCAGCGTCTCGTTCACCTGCGAGGAGCTGTCCAAGTCGGTGCTCAACTACGCGATCGGTGTCACCTACGACGCGGTGAACTTCAAGTACGAGAAGACCGGCGCAACCGGCCTCGGCGCGACGACCTACGTCAGCGTCTCCATCTCGCCCGTCTACGTCGAGGGCGTGGCGCACACCTTCTACGCGCCCAAGTGCCTGCTCAAGTCCGGCCTCTCGCTGGACTACGACAGCGACCAGGCGCTCCAGCCGTTCGAGCTGATGCCGCTCGCGGACTCCACCTCGAAGCTCTACACGCTGACCAAGAACACCTAGCCACCCTTTGCCCCCGCCCGTCCTGACGCGGGCGGGGGCTTTCGCCTGTCAGGAGGCACCCCATGACCACGCTCTCACTCGGCGGCCGTGACTACGAACTCCAGCCGCCCACGATGGCCGCCTTCGCGGAGATGGCCGACCACGGCGTCAACTTCCTCGCCGGGGGCGTCGACATCTTCGACCCACGCACGCTGACCGTGTGCGTCGCCGCCATCCTCACCGACTCCTCGCCGCTCACGCCAGCGGGTAAGCCCGCCGACGTCTGGACGCCCGAGCGCGCCGGGAAGCTGCTCGATATGCGCGACCTGTTCACGGTCGCCGAACTCATCGCCGACCTCATCGCCGATGCCCTGCCGGGAGGCAAGCGCGGCGGTGAAGGAGTCGCGGACCCTACCGAAGCTGGCGAGACGAAGTAGTCGTTTACGCGCTCAACCTCGCGCGGATCGGGCTGACCGCCAACGACATCTGGCGGCTGACCCCGCGTGAGGCGAGCGACTACCTCGCCAGCCTCTCCAAAGCCCTCGCCAAGTAAGGAGGCGCCCGATGCCGGGAGCCGAAGCCAAGCTCACAATCACCGCCGCACTCGAAGCGGCGCGAGCCAACGCGGGGCTCAAGACGCTCACCGACAAGGTGAACTCCGCGAACAAGGAGATGAAGAAGGCCGACACCGCCACGGGCGGCTACATGCGCCTGCAAGGTGCCGTCGGTCGCCTCGTGTCCACCTACGCCGGGCTCGTCGCTGGTGTCGTCGCGTTCGGGGCCGCCAACTTCCAGGCGCTCAAGGCATATCACGAGTCCGAGAAGTCGGCGGTTCGCCTCAAGGCGTCGGTGATGGCGGCAGAGGGTTCGTTCTCCCGCTACAAGCAGACGCTCGATGACACCATCAAGACCTCCTCGCGCATGGCGGCCGTGGATGACGAACTCGTCAGCGATGCCCTCTCGCGCCTCGTGCAGATGACCGGCGACGTGACCGAGGCGCAGAAGCTCCTCGCGATCTCGATGGACGTGAGCCGAGGCACCGGCAAAGACCTCATCCAGACCGCAACGGTCATCGGCAAGGTACACGCCGGGAACGTGGGCGCGCTCAAGAAGTTCGGCATCGTCGTGGACGACTCCGCAACGAGCGTCGAAGCCCTCGGCATCCTCCAAGAGAAGTACGCGGGGCAGGCCGAAGCCTACGGCAAGTCCAGCGCAGGCGCCGCCGACAACATCGCGGTATCGTTCGGCAACATCAACGAGGCATGGGGCGAGTTCGTCGCCTCCCGCGTCGTGCTCTCCGACACCGCACACGACCTCAACCTGCTCGCCGACGAAGGTCTGGGCGCGGTATTCACTCTCGACTTCTGGAACGACTCCACCAAGGAGATACCGAAGGTCGCCATCCCCGCAGCCGCCAGCATCGACAAGCTCGCGCTCGCACAGGAGCGACTGGCCGGCGCAACGCAGGAAGCCACCGACGCCACCGCCGCACAGCAGGACGCCGAACTCGCCAAGCTGCGCGCCGACGAGAACGTCACGCAGGCGCAGAAGAACCTCGCCGACACCATCAAGGAGCACGGCAAGGGGTCGCGCGAGGCGAAGATAGCCGCGCTTGAGCTGAAGGTCGCCCAGCGCGAGGCCGCCGCAGCCGCCGCCAACCTGAAGCAGAAGGTGGACGAGCTGAACGCCGCCAACCAGCGGGTGGCAAAGGAGAAGGCGCTCCAGCAGATTACCGCCGACCTCGAAGCCCTGCGCAAGAAGCTCGACGGAACCGCAGGCGCGGCATCCCGGTTCACATCCAAGATGCGCGAGCTGAACGCCGTCAAGAATGGCGGCCGCAACACGGGCGGCGTGATGATGGCCTCGGGCGGCATCCTCGCCCCGCAGACTGGCGGCGTGCAAGTCACCGCAGCGGAGGCGGGCTACCCCGAGTCGTTCATCACTTGGGACCCGCGCCACCGTGACCGCTCGCTCGCCATCCTCGAGCAGACCGCGCAGGCACTCGGCGCGTCCGCGGGCTCATCCAGCGGCACCGTCATCAACATCACCGGCTCACGCACCGACGCCGCGTGGATCGCCGCGCAACTGCGCTCCATCGGCACCGCCGCTCCGCTCCCGTCGCTCTAGGAGGCCGCTCATGGCAGTCACCGTATTCCAGACCGCCGCGCTCGACCTTCTCTCCGCGCCCTACGATGTCGAGTCCTGGGACTTCCCCGAGGCCGCCATCACCGAGATAGGGCGGGCGGCGCAGTACGCGGGCGCGATTCCGCATCGGCTCCACTACGACGACGCGCCGTTCAACTTCACGGTCATCGTGACCGGCTCCACCATCTCGGCGTCGATAGCCGACCTGCACGAGAACCTGCGAGCCGGGACGCGCTTCATGTTCTCGGAGTCGACCGAAGTCCTGACGGGTCGCATCGTGTCGATCGCGCCGACCGCCACCGAGCACTTCTCGACCTACTCGCGCGTGGCGTTCGTCGGCTCCCGCTCCCCCGAGTGGGAGGGCGCATCGCTCGACCTCGGCACGCTCACCGTCACGAACGGCTGGGGCACCGTCGACGCTCCGACCGTGGGCGGCGAACTCGCTGCCAAGGTGCAGCTCTACGCCACGGGCGCTGGCACGATGGCGGGTGGACTCCACCTCGGCATCCGACCCAACCCCGGCGCGTCGTACTCCCCGCTCGACGACTACTCGGGAGTCACCGACGCTACCGCCATCGGTGGCGCGTGGTCAGCCGCTTCCGCCTCGCTGACGACGACCCCCGCCGACATCGCGTCCGCGCCCCCGCTCGACATCGCGGACAATCGCGGACAGCACCTCGTGGTGGCGCGGCTCAAGCACACCGCCAGCGCGACGGCGACCTCGTACCACGCCGCTTCCACCGCGCTTGGGCACTCCGTGACCCAGCCGCCAGTCGCCGCGACCACCGCCTCTGCCGCCGTGGTCGCGCTCGGCTCCGTGTCGGTGCCGTGTACGTCGGTGCCCGTGGGAGTCGGTACGGCGGCACCGTTCGGGGCGGCTGCGACCGACATCAGCCAGACCACCTACGACACCACGCTCACCACGCCGACTGGCTACAAGCACACCTATCTGTTCGACGTGGACGGCGACCGTCTGCACTCGCTCACGGTTCGCCTGCCGTCTGCCGGGCGTTGCCTACTCAATCTCAACCGCATGGTCGATGCGACCACACGAGGCGTCAACATCGGGGCGATGACCGTCTCGCGGGAAAGCGCTGGCACCGTGACGTGGGTCGTGGATGTGGACACCACCAGCGGCGAGCAACTGTGTCTGACGATGCAGTCGAATATGGCGAACGGCATCGGCTTGCAGTACCGAGCCGCCGAGGTGAACGCAGAAGGCAACTTCTACCGCATCGACGATGGCACGACCGCGCTCACCGCCTCGGCAATCACGGGCGACCTGTACCTCGTGACCAAGGTGCAGAACCGCATATCGCTCGCGGCATCGACCCCCGTCCAAGCCACCTGCACCGAAGCCGCCAAGACTGCCAGCATCGACGCGCTCGTGCGCATCCCGACCGACTTCTGCGCCATATCGGTGCCCGGCTCCATCGCCGCGAACACGGGCTGGATGTACGACCCCGACACGCGCGGCGTCTACCCCTGCGACAACTCGCCAGCCCTGACGGGCGCGGCACTCGCGGCGACCCGCCTCGGGATGCCCGACCTCGGACTCGCGCCGGGAGTCGTCAACCGCATCGTGGTCGCGGCAGGAGCCAAGACCAACGTGACGATCACGGGGACGGCGACCGAACTCTACCTGCGGAGGCGGTGACATGCTGCTCGAAGTCGCACCGCTCATCGGCGGAACCGAAGCGCTCGTGACCGAATCCGAGCAGTGGGTCAGCAAGGAGCAGGGCGGCTGGCACGAGGGCACGTTCACCGTGCGCGACCTGCCGGAGCACCTGCGCGCGGAACTCTCGGGAGCCGCCGTCACGCTGCATGGACAGTCCCGCCCTGCGTTCATGGGGCGGGTGCTCCAAGCCAGCGGCAACACGCTCCGCTGTCAGGGCTGGTACCAGGACCTCAACGAGTCCGAGGCGGGCGGGGTCTACTCCACCGCCGCCGTCACCGACTGGCGCGAGATACAGCAGACCAACCGCGACACGAACATCCAGACGCAGAACGAAGTCGGCATCCTCCGCTTCCTGTGGACGAAGGGCAACGCCTACGGCGCGAACGCCTACCAAGGCGTCGTGCTCGACCTGCCCCAGTCCGCCACCGTCGCGCGGCTCTCGTTCGACTACGCGCGCTACAACCAGTCCGACTACGCGGTCAAGGTGTACACGGGTGTCTACGACCCCGCATCGACCTCGGGCGACTCGTACACCTTCACGGAGCGCTACTCCCAGCCCACCACGAGCGGTGGCACCACCGGCGCCATCACGCTCGACCTCACGAGCTACGGTGCGTTCGATGCCGTGCTGATACTGGCGCTCAACGCCGTGTCGGTCACGCCGGGAGCCGACACCGCCTACACGATCACGAACCTGCGCTACACCAGTGGCGGCCTGACCGCTCCCGTGACCGCTGACGCGCTGCTCGGCGAACTGCTCGACACGATGCCGGCGCCGCCGACCCTGCGCGAGCTGACCGCCACGAGCGACGACATCACCGACTTCCGGCTCGATGCCGGTGCGTCCGCGCTCGAAGCGACCTCCAAGCTGCTGGCGATGGGCGACTCGCTGTTCGCCTTCAAGCCGCGCATCCGCGGCGGGGCATGGGAGCCGGGCGCCGTGTTCGCTCCGCGCCCGACCGTCCCCGCGTACAGCGTGACCCATGACGGCACGAGCGTCATAGCCGAGATAGAGCCGGTGGACTGGAGCCGCATGGCGTCGTCGGTGCGGGTGCGCTACCGCACGCTCGACGGTCGCTCCGTGTCGCTCGTCGTCACCGACACCGACCCCACGCACTACCTCGTCGCCAGAGGCCGCGTGAAGCCCGTGAGCATCGACGTGGACACGACCTCGGCAACCGTCGCACAAGCGGCGGGAGAGGCGTATCTGGCGGCCGTGGCGGGCGTGGAGCCGGTCAGCGGCACCGTGACCATCGTCGGCAACGCGGCAGGCATCCCACACACCGACATCGAGCCCGGCGAACTCATCACCGTGGCGATTCCCGGCCGCACCGTCACTGCACGGATCCGCGAGGTGGCGTACAGCGGCTCGAAAGCCGTCCTGACGCTCAACAACACGCCCACGCTCGAGGACGTGCTGCGGGGGGTGAGGGCATGACAGTCCCGACCATGACCGCACGGAGGCTGCGATGACCCTGCAACTTCAACCCGTCCTGACGTTCTCGGGGGTGCTGGGGGCCATCGGCGGCATCGTCGTGCTGTTGCTGCTCGGCTGGCTCATCTGGAAGCGCGCGTTGCTCGACGTGCAGAGCAAGGCGATGGAGGTGCAGCGAGAGGCGCTGGCGGTCTACGAGACGCGCATCGCCCAACTGGAAGAAGCCGTGCGCGACCTGCAAACAGAGAACGCCAACCTGCGCGGTGTCATCGAAGGCAAGGACAACGCGGTAGCCGACCTCGTGGAAGCGATCGCGTCCGCGAACGTCTGCCTCAACGCCCCGACGTGCGAACGTCGCCTGACGCCCACCATCTAGGGAGGCTCGCGTGGCATACGACCTAGCGTTCTGGGAGGCCAACTGCTCCCTTAGCGGTGAGGAACTTGCGCGCATCCACGGTGGCGACGGCGGCAACTGGCGCAGGCGACTACGGTCCGCTCGCGCCAAGTACCCCGACCTGCCGTGGCGTGTCGACCCGCGCCAGATAGCGAACCCGCGCCACATCGGAGCCACCGACCTGTGCGCGCCCCCAAAGCCGATCACCGGGAAGCACGTCAAGACCCGCACCGAGATCCTGGCGGGCGACTTCCATGTGCCCTACCACGACGTGCGCGCTGTCGGCTGTATGCTCGGCTACATGAAGGACAACCCGCCCGATGGCTTCACCATCGGCGGTGACTTCGCGGACTTCTACCAAACCAGCAAGTTCGACAAAGACCCGCACCGGGCGCTTGAGCTGCAAGCCGACCTCGACCAAGCCAACGCCGTACTCGACGCGATAGACGACGTGCTGCCCGAGGGGTGCCGCAAGCGCTTCATCATCGGCAACCACGAGTGGCGACTCGCCAAGTACCTGCTCTCCGAAGCCGTCGCGCTCGCCTCGCTTCGATGCCTCGACCTCGACTCCATGCTGCGGCTGTCGGAGCGCGGCTACGAGGTGGTGCCGATGGTGGCGCGTGACGCCTCCGTGTTCATCGGCGAGGTGGAGGTCGGTCACTTCGACCGCGTGAGCAAGCACTCGGGCTACACGGAGAAGGCGCTGGTCGAAGATCGCGGCTGCTCCATCATGCAGTTCCACACCCACCGCCGGGGCGCGCACTACAAGCGCCTGCGCGGAACGGGCGAGGAAATCGGCGGCTGGGGTCCGGGCTGTATGTGCGATCTGAACCCCGAGTACGTCAAGAACCCGAACTGGCAGCAGGGGTTCGCCACCATCACCACCACGGAAGGCTCCGGCCGCTTCCATGTCGCCCTGCACGAGATCATCGGCGGCGAACTGCTGGCCGGCGGCCGTCGGTACTAGGAGGCATCATGGCACGGCTCGCATTCGACATCGGGCACGGCATGAACAACACCGCGCCCGGCGTGTTCGACCCCGGCGCTGACCCCACGGGTGCGCCCCAGGAGCACGGCTGGGTCGAGCCGTGGGTCGAGGCGCTGGCCGCACTGACTCGCGCATCGGGTATCGAGACGCTGGTCATCGAGGACACGCCCGTCGCCAAGCGCGACGACAAGGCGCGCGGCTACGACCTGCTCGCGTCATTCCACATGGACAGCGGCAGCTCGACCGCCTCGGGTACCAGCGTGCTCATCAGCCCCGACGCGAGCAAAGCGACACGCGCTCTCGCCACCAAACTCGGCGCGGCTATCGCCACCGAACTCGGCGTCAAGTGGCGCGGGCTCGTGGAGCGCGATAACCTCGCGGTCCTCGCATCGCCGGGCACCGACATGCTGGTCGAACTCATCTTCATCAGCAACAAGGGCGACCGCGCCGCGTGGCTCGCCAAGAATCCCGCCGCGCTCAAAGCGGCGGCCGGCGTGCTCATCGCCCACTACGGAGGGAGCGCCGTGGCCTACGACTCCAGTTACTCGTGGGTGGACGCGGACATCCCGTCGTCCACTGGCAAGACCGCACTCGTGGACTTCTGCGAGGCGCAGTCGCTCAAGCTCGTTACGCGCGCCGGTATCCCCGACCGCGCGCTCGTCAGCATCCACACCGGGGCATCCAAGCTCGCCGCCGTCATGTCCGAGCTCACCGCGATCGGCGGGCGCGACATCATCGTGCGCGCCTCGCGCGGCGGTGGTGCGGCTGCCCCAGACAACAGCGTGCGGCGACTCAACGCGCCCACGACCACCAGCCTGTAAGGAGGCCACATGGACATCCTTCGCCGCATCCCTGCGCGCTACCGCAAGGGACTCTACTACGGTTCGCTCATCGCCGCCGTCGCTATCGCTGCCGGGGTCGTGACACCCGAGCAACTGGGCGACCTCGCAGACAAGGCCGTTGCGGTGATCGCCGCCGTGACCGCACTCATCGCGGCCGCCAACGTGTCCGACCAATAGCACCGACCAGCCCCCGCCTCGTGCGGGGGCTTTCGGCGTTTGTGCGCGGCGTCACCTGCGCGGGTTGATGCGACCCAGCGGCGGGGATAGAGTGTCCATGCTGACGAAGGGGGAAGCGATGAAGCGATGCGCGGTCTGCGGGGAGCAGTACCAAGACGACTACGATGCCTGCCCGCACTGTGCCAAGGCGCGGACGGCTCGCGGGTGCGTGTGGCGCATCATCGGCGCGATCGTGACGGCGCTCGCGCTCATGGCGGTGCTGGTACTCATGGCGATGTGCTCGGCGGGCTAGGCAGGGAGCCGTTCGCCCCCCCCCCCGAACGTAGCCGAAAAAACAGCGGAAAAGTATTGACACCCGGAAAAGGGGGGCGCATGATGCGTGCTGTCGGGGGAATCGCAACCTTGGGGAGGAGGCGAGAATGGTACACGAGAGACTGAAGCAGGACATGCAACTCTCCCACTACGGCTACCCGCTGTGGAATCAGACCGAGCTCGCCGCCTTCTTCGGAGTATCGCCGGCCACCCTGCACCCGTTCATTCTCCGCAACGGCGAGTGCTCCGAGGACCAGCCCGAGTGCATCCTCATTCCCGACTTCTACACGCAGAACGGCAAGCCGCTGTTCTCGCGTGACCGCATCTACACCAGCATCCTGATGCACGAGCGCTTGCAGCGCTGGCGGCTCAAGGTGCTGGACCGCGATGTCAGCGCCAGCGAGTAACCTTCTCTAGTCACCACGCGGCCTCATGGCTGCTGGATGCTCGTTGAAAGCCGGATAGCGCCCGTCCGCATGGCTCAAGTAGAGCGACCCTCCGCGAGCCTGGGGAAATGGTGGGGAGCGTACCTCGCGACGATCCGCCAGAAACGGAGAAGGCCATCGGTTGCACCCGATGGCCTCCCGTAAGGTCACACCCGATGCAGCCGGGGCAACCCACGTTACTGATGAAGTCTACCGTATTTTTCACGGCGTGAAACTTTCTGACTGTAAACGGTGTCAGAAATCCTGCTAACGGTGGACGAACACAGGTTCGGAGTTCCCATGCACCTACTCGATACCGAGCAGGTTGCCGCCATGCTCCCGCCAGCATTCACCGCTCGGTGGGTTCGAGATCACAAGCACGACTTCGGGGGCTTCTACCTCGGGCGCTATCTCGTCTTTGACGAAGCCCGAGTCCTCGCCTATCTGGAGGCGTGCGCGTGTCAGTCAGCAAGTACAAGCGTGCCGACGGTTCGACCGGCTACCAAGTCCGTACCTGGATCGGTGGTCGCAAGTGTTATCTCGGCACGTTTCCGACAGCCCGAGACGCAAAGCTCGCGGAGTCGGAAGCCATCAAGGGCGCACGCGCCATCCAGCGCAACGGCCTCACGCTGACACAGTACGTCGAGGTGTGGCTGCAAGACCTGCACCGGGAGCCAGCAACGCTCTCGGACTACCGCACATCCATAGCGCACGCCGCCGAAATCCTCGGGGACGTGCCCCTCGCAAACATCGGCGAGCTGGAGATGGACACGCTGGTCAGACGACTCTCGGAGCGCCACAAGCCCGGAACGGTCCGCAAGATCGTCCAGGCAGTTCGTAGGATGCTCACCGCCGCCCAGCGAATGGGCTACGTCGACAGCGTTCCATCTCCGGCCTCGCTCCCACGGATACGCACCGAACCCATCGTGCCGCTCTCTCACGAGCAGGTACGCGACCTCATCGCCCACGCCCCCGACTACTGGCGCCCGCTGTTCGTGCTTGCGGCCACCTCGGGACTGCGGCGCGGTGAACTGCTCGGGCTCACATGGGGCGACATCGATCTCGAGTCCGCGACCCTGACGGTTCGCCAGCAGGTGCGCTACGGCAAGATCGCGCCGCTCAAGACGCAGGCGGCACACCGCAAGGTGCATCTGCCGCCCGAAGCCATCGCCGCGCTGAAGGCACACAACCCGCCAGCGAACGCGCTCAACCTCGTGTTCCCCTACGAGAACGGGGGCACGCCGAGCACATCGAACGTGTCGGCTACGGTGTTCAAGCCGACGTTCGAGGCGGCCGGCCTTCCCGGTGCCGGGCTGCACCTGCTGCGGCACACCTACGCGAGCGTGTTGATCCGCGCGGGTTGTTCCGCCAAGGTGGTGCAGGTCATGCTCGGACACGAGGACGTGACGACCACGCTGAATGTCTACGGGCACCTGTTCCCTGACGAATGGGACAAGGCCGCAAACGCGGTTTCGGAGTGGTACGGAACAAAACCACGGAACAAGAAATCATCGAACACCAAGCGTTCTCGCAGGTAAGAGTACCTATCGCTCGTTTGCTCTGACATTCTCGGGGAAACGGTAAGCGCGCGCCGCTTGCCTCCTGACCTGCACGTTAACCTGCTGTTCGCCCCGAGTGCTTACGCACAGCGACGGCGAGCACGGAACAAATCACGGAACAACGCACCTCACCCGAGGCCGTCCATCTGGGCGGCCTTTCTGCTACCCGAAAGGAGCCTGTCATGGCG
>CAZNMO010000054.1:20722-22380 GCA_964574195.1 uncultured Clostridiaceae bacterium
CGAGGCCGTCCATCTGGGCGGCCTTTCTGCTACCCGAAAGGAGCCTGTCATGGCGGACGAGAAGCACGCCATAGAGCCGTTGACGGAGATGTTTGCCGGTGGCGGTGTAACGGTCGCCGTCTCTATGGACGATTACGACTCGGAGGTTGTCGAGCTGCGCGTAGTCGTAGCGTCCCGGCGTCTTGGTGGCAACACGGACGTCACCACTGTCATCGAGAAGGTGGTCTGACATGGCGATGGTAGCCATCCCGCAGCTCGACCCCATCACCCCGGCCGACCTCGAATGGCACGCCCACTGCGCCGCGATCACCGAGCGCGAGCGTCGCGCCGCCAAGCCCGAGCCCGCCGAGCGTCCCGAAGGCGGTGGCTGCGGCTACACCACGCGCTTCGCCGAGCCGGTACTGTGCGGCTTCTCGCGCTGTGCGGGGTGCTCGCTCGGACGCTCGCTGTGAGCGCGCAACTCGCAGAGTTCGTCGCCGACACGCTGGCATCCCGTGGCAGGTCTACCAACGGTTCGGGCCGCCCTCCGCAGTCGCCGCAATTCTTCGAGATCGACAAGGACACCGGGTGCTGGGTGTGGGCTCGCGCCGTGAACCACTACGGATACGGCGTCATTCGATGTCCCGAGCGGGGGCGCACAGTGCCCGCCCACAAGTGGGTGTACGAAATGCTCCACGGACCCGTGCCGCCTGGCAAAGAACTCGACCACCTCTGCCGGAACCGTGCTTGCTGCAACCCGGCACACCTCGAGCCCGTCATCCATGCAGTGAACATGCAGCGCGGAACGGGCGCGTTCTCCCATGAGGAGGTTCGCATCTTCCGCGAGATTGACTCCCGCCGCCCGTTCACCCTCGCCGAGCGTCAAGCGATCGCGCGTGACCGAGGCATCACCGAGCACGCCGTCTACATGATGTTGACGGGACGCACCTACAAGAACGTCAAGCCGCGCTGACTGCGCGGGATAGGAGGCACTGTGAGCATCAACCGAGTAGTCGTCAGTGGCAATTTGACGAGAGACCCTGAACTCCGCTCGACCGGCAGCGGCATGAGCATCCTGAAGATGGGGCTCGCCGTGAACGATCGCGTCAAGGAGAACGGCGAGTGGACCGACCGTCCCAACTTCTTCGACGTGACCGTGTTCGGCGCTCGTGCCGAGTCGCTGTCCCGCTTCCTCTCGAAGGGCAGCAAGGTCGCCGTCGAGGGCAAGCTGCGCTGGAGCCAGTGGGAGAAGGACGGCGAGAAGCGCTCCAAGGTCGAGATCATCGCCGACGACATCGAGTTCATGACGGCGGCCGGCACCTCGCGCGAGAGTGCACCGTCGCGCGGCAGCGGCTACGAACCCGAGGACGACATCCCCTTTGCCGTACTGCCGACCGAGCGCCGCGCCATCAGCCGCGACGGTCACATGCGCTACTGACGCGCACCGCATAGCCCACCACGAGCCGCCTTCGGGCGGCTCTTTTCGTTCCCGGAGGGGGAACCGCTCATGTGCCACTTCGACCTCACCGCCAAGCGCTGCTCCGAGTGCCGCTCGCTCGCCGACTGCATCGACGAGCACCAGCCGCCGCTCGCCGTCCCTGCCACCCGCACCGACGCGCCGCTCAAGGTGCTCCGCAAGCGATGCGCCCGCAACAGGCGGCGCAGGTGAGCCGCGAGAC
>CAZNMO010000054.1:22480-23685 GCA_964574195.1 uncultured Clostridiaceae bacterium
ATGACCGACATCACGCGCGAACCCTGCGCCATCAGTTACCCCGAAGGCAACGACCGCGACATCGTTGTGCGCCGCACCTACGCGGACGGCACCGTGGTCGACGTTATCCGCCAGTGGGAGCGGATGCCGCAAGGCTCCCCGCGCCCGTACTACTTCGCCAGCGACGGCCGCATCGACGGCCCCGCGATGCCGCTGATACCGATGGCGCTCTCCGAGCTGCAAGCCATGCGCCGGGTCGGTGAGGTGTCGTGACCATCTGCGCCATCTGCGGCTCACCCCGCAAGGTCGAGGCCGCCCACATCGCCCACAAGGGGATGGGCGGTCGCGGCGAGAAAGCCCCCGCCGACTGGGACGATACCGTCCCGCTGTGCGCTGGCACCGGGGGCAACACCGACCCGAACTCGTGCCACGGCGCGCAGCACGCGGGCTACCTCGCGGTCAAGCGCACCGACACCGGCGTCAAGTGGATGCTCACCGCGTCCGCTCCTGCCGCCCTGAAGCGGCGACTCGGCGTCAAGCACGACGGCCTGTGGACGCCCGCGCGCTACCTCGACGCCGACCCCGACGCGATCGACTGCTACACGCCACCCGAGGCCGACAGCGACCTCATCGCCATCATCACCGCCGAGTTCCTGGAGCTGGACGCGACCGAGGCCGCGGCCTACCGCTACAAGGCCATCCGCCTCAAGGCCGCCCGCGACGAGTTCACGGCATCGCTCGGAGGCCGCGAGGGTAAGGCCGCGTTCACCGCATGGCGCGCCGAGTCGCTGGGCCTCGGGGATGCTCCCGCCTCCAAGATGCTGACGGTGGCGACCTACCTCGGCGAGTCGGCCGGCCGCGACCTCTGCGTGAGTTACCAGTACGCGCTCGCCCGGGCGGTCAAGAACGGCAAGGGAGAGGCCGACGCGCTCGCCGCCGAAGCCGCGACCATGCCGATGCTGGACTTCACCGAGCGCTACGAACTCGTCAAGCCGCGCACCCAACGCGAGCACACCTGCACCTGCCCCGAGTGCGGCCACAACGGACCGCGCTCCGACTTCGAGGAGGACTAGATGGACTCCGCACAGATGCTCGAGGAAATCGAGCGGCTTGAGTCCGAACTGCTGGCGGAGGGCGTCGAGCGCGACCGACTCTCTGCCGCTCTGGACTCTGCCTGCTCCATCGTCGCCAACTGCGCATCGCTCGGCATCCGCCGCTCGTGGGGC
>CAZNMO010000055.1:0-1915 GCA_964574195.1 uncultured Clostridiaceae bacterium
GATTTTGTCTAGTATGAAACGTTTTCGTTAATACAGCAGATTTCGGATATTTGGGCTTCATATGCTGTTGTAAATCAAATGGGGGTGGGAATATGATATATGTAGGAACATCGGGGTACAGCTATAAGGATTGGATTGGTCCCTTTTACCCTGAAACTGCCAAGGCTGGGGACATGCTGGGCATTTATTCGGAACACTTTGATTTCACGGAGATAAACTCTACATATTATAAAATACCCAATGCGTTTATGTTTTACAACATGCAGAAGAAAACCGGAGATGGATTCGTTTTTACTGTCAAGCTGCACCAGTCTATGACCCACTCAAGGGATGCTTCAGACAAGGATTATGAAGCTTTTCTGGAAGCGGTTGATGTGCTGCAGCAGGTAAAAAAGTTGGGCTGCCTGGTATCCCAGTTTCCATACTCCTTTCACTTTAGCGGGGAGAACATGGAGTATATAAAAAGGCTCAGAGAGAGGCTCCAGCCTTTTGAAACCGTGGTGGAATTCCGAAATAGCAGATGGGCAAATGATGAGGCGTTGGAGTTTCTGAAAACAGAAGGTCTGGGTTATGTCTGTGTTGATGAGCCTGATATAAAGGGGTTGCTGGACAAGAGGGCCATAAGTACTTCAAGAGTTGCCTATGTGAGGCTTCATGGCAGAAACGATGAAAAATGGTGGAATCATAAGGAAGCCTATGAGAGATATGATTATCTTTATAAAGAAAGTGAACTGGAACAATGGAAGGATAAGGTGCTGGAGCTTGAAGCGCAGTCGGACAATTGCTTCATAAGCTTCAACAACCATTTCAGGGCCCAAGCGGTCATAAACGGCATTATGCTGAAGAAAATGCTGGGAATCAGTAAATAGCCGGAAGGAGGCTACTCTATGAGGACATTTGTCGGAGCGGAATTCAACAGGGATATCAAGGACAGCATAGCAGGGATACAGCATATAGTGCGGGAGAATTCGGAAAAGGGGAGATTTAAATATGTCGGGAATTTTCACCTTACACTTAAGTTTCTTGGAGAAATACAGCAGACCAAGACTGTTGATATAGGAAAATCCTTGAAAGGTATTGCGGAAAAACATCAGAAGATACGCTTGAATATAGATAAAATAGGCTACTTCGACGGCAGAGACAGTATTCATGCGCTGTGGCTCGGCTTTTCCGGGGAATTGGATAAGCTGGGCAGGCTTTATAATGATATTGAAGAGGAAATGTACAGATTGGGGCTAAAGAAGGAAATCAAAAAATATACGCCGCATATAACCATAGCCCAGGATCTGTTGCTCAAGATACCCTTTGAGGCTCTTAGGGAGAAGGTGGATTTCAAGAACTTCCGTACTGTAGAGATAAAGGAGATCTCCCTTATTAAAAGTGAGGAAGCCGGAGGGAAAAGAATTTATACGCCAATTTCGACCTTTGAGCTGAAATAGTATCTCTGTCCCAAAGCCAGAACCTAAACGTTCCACGCGCAACGCGTAACACGTAACGCGCAACCTGCCCAAAAGAATAATATATGGATGTGATTTTTTGATTAGCAGAGATAAATTCCCCCCAATATCCCGTGAAGATATGAAGGAGAGGAAAATTGAACAGTTTGATTTTATATTTGTAAGCGGGGACGCCTATGTGGATCACCCCAGCTTTGGAACAGCCATAGTAACAAGGCTATTGGAGAGCAGGGGCTATAAGGTCGGTGTGATACCCCAGCCTGACTGGCGGAGCTTGGAAGCCTTCAAGATACTGGGGAAACCAAGGCTTGCCTTTCTTGTGTCCTCAGGGAATATGGACTCGATGGTAAACCACTATACAGCTTCCAAGAAGCCGAGACGGGAGGATCTCTATTCTCCGGGAGGGGCAAGGGGAAAGCGTCCGGACAGGGCAGTCACGGTATACTGCAACAAGCTGA
>CAZNMO010000055.1:1925-12069 GCA_964574195.1 uncultured Clostridiaceae bacterium
GTCCCTATAATAATAGGGGGTATCGAAGCCAGCCTTAGGAGGTTTGCCCATTATGATTTCTGGGATGACCAGGTAAGACGGTCGATACTGTTTGACAGCAGGGCGGACCTTCTGATATATGGAATGGGGGAGAAGCCGATAATACAAGTGGCTGAGGCTTTGGCCTCAGGCATGGAAATAAAATACATAACCTATGTGAATGGTACTGCATATGTGACTTCAGAGCTGGAGAACATACAGGATTCCATCATGATACCGGGTTACGAGGAAGTAAGAGACAGCAGGAGGAAATATGCCCAGGCCTTTATGTATCAGTACAAGGAGCAGGACTATCATACCGGCGGTGTACTGATACAGCCCCATGGGGAAAGGTTCCTGGTCCAGAATCCGCCGCCTGCCACACTGACGGGCATAGAGCTTGATGATGTCTACAGCCTGCCTTTTACCAGGGAGTATCACCCTGCATATGAGAAGCAGGGTGGAATACCTGCGCTGAAGGAGGTAAAATTCAGCCTTATCTCCCAAAGAGGCTGCTTTGGGGGGTGTTCCTTCTGTGCCCTGAATTTCCACCAGGGCAGGGTAGTACAGGGAAGGAGTCATGAATCCATACTCGAAGAGGCCCAAAAGCTTATTGCTGATCCTGAGTTCAAGGGCTACATACATGATGTGGGAGGACCTACTGCAAATTTCAGGGCTGCTGCCTGCGACAAGCAACTGAAGGAAGGGGTATGCAAGAACAGACAGTGCCTTTACCCTTCACCCTGTAAGAATCTAAAGGTGGATCACAGGGATTATGTGGCGCTGCTAAGGAAGCTCAGATCCCTGCCCGGAGTCAAGAAGGTATTTGTGCGCTCGGGACTGAGATACGACTATATGCTGGCGGACAAGGATGACGAGTTTCTGCGTGAGCTGTGTGAAAACCATATAAGCGGGCAGTTGAAGGTAGCTCCGGAGCATGTATCGGACAAGGTACTGCGATACATGGGCAAGCCCGGAAGGGATGTATATGACCGTTTTGTAAGGAAATATTTCAGCATGAACAAGAAGCTGAAAAAGGAACAATATATAGTTCCATACCTTATGTCGGGGCACCCCGGCTCTGATATGGAAGCCGCTGTTGAGCTTGCCGAATATGTCAGGGATATGGGCTACAATCCCGAGCAGATACAGGAATTTTATCCGACTCCCGGAACTCTTTCCACCTGCATGTACTACACAGAGCTTGACCCCAGGACAATGAAGCCGGTATACGTTCCCAAGGACCGGTCGGAAAAGGCGATGCAGCGGGCGCTGATACAATATAGAGACCCCAAGAACTACGAACTGGTGTATAAGGCCTTGAAGCTTGCAAGACGGGAAGATCTTATAGGCTTCGAAGATAAATGCCTGATAAAGCCACCGCGAAATCCTGCTGCCAGGGACAGGCGGGCAGCAGCGAACAGGACGGAAACAAGAGGGAAGAATTCAAAGGCGGGAAACGCAAGGCCTGGTGCCAGGGGAAGAAAAAGATAGCCGGGAGGAATAGGCAGTGAAGGCTTAGAGCAGCTTCAGCCCATGAATATAGCTCCTCATGGTATGATTGATGAATATGCTGCCGTGTGGAGCGGAAAGCATGACCAGCTTCCCTATATGCCTGTAATATATCATGTCCTTTGAAAAGGGAAGCTGTATCTCTGCAGGGGGCAGCAGAGCCACTATATCATTTGAGTGTACGATTCTCATGCTATTATCCACAAGGCGGCTATAGCATTCCACAAATTCAGAGTCACCTACCCTGGGACTTCCGAAATTATACATTATGGGGTGGTTGAAGGCCGTATTGACTGCTGCATCCAGGGCGCAAAGTATTGCAAGCGCGCCTCCGAGGCTGTGACCTGTAACGTACAGCTGCTTTGAATTGCTTAGGTTTGTCAGAGCAGCTATCAATCTCTGTCGGAAGCTGTCATATACCGTGCCGAAGCCTGAATGTATCCTGAGCCTTTCCGGGGTATAGGGGAAATCGGCCTGAAGCGCCGACAGGTCTGCCATCCAGTCGGGATTGGTCCTGGTTCCCCGGAAGGCGACGACTATGCTTTCGGGGGATTCCGCAATATAGCCGTAAAAGTCGAAGATACCAAGGTGTGAGGCAGTTATGGAGTTTACAAGGGAATAATCAGGCGGAAGGCTGAAAAGTTTTTTTGACCCTGGACTGTTATAAGCCTGCAGGCAGCATTCTGCCAGAAATAAGGCAAGGCCTTTACTGAAGCTTGCGGGAACTGTCATGATAGTGCATCCTTTCCGGATTGAGATAAGGTAATATATACTATTCTCTAATGCTTGTCGGAGTTACGGTTTCAGGCCGGGCCGCAAACCTTCGGATATATTAAAGAGGGCTTTATTGTTTACTTTAGCAATACAAGTCTGATAGAATATATTTGCTGGGCGTACAAAATTTAGACGAAATTTAGACGCAAAGTTGGTAAAGTGTATATAGTGCTTTTCAAAAAATTGAGAAGCATTAGTGCAATAATTTTAAAAAATAAGGAGTGTATTTTAAATGGGGCATTTGTTGATCGATGGCGAAAATCTGACTATAAAGGACGTAGTTGATGTTGCCAGAAGCAACCGTAAGATCGAATTGTCGGAGCAGGCAGTAGGAAAGATAAGAAAGTCAAGGAAATACGTTGACGATCTTGTTGACAGGGGTGCGGTAGTATATGGAATCACCACAGGCTTTGGAAAGTTCAGCGATGTTTTCATATCCAAGGAAGATACCAAGGCTCTGCAGAGAAACCTTATCATAAGCCATGCATGCTCGTTGGGAGATCCTTTGGCTGAAGAGATCGTTCGAGGGATAATGCTTTTAAGGATAAATGCACTTGCAAAGGGTTTTTCGGGTATAAGGCTCGAAACTGTAAATACAATGGTTGAAATGCTCAATAAGGGAGTACATCCGATGATTCCCGAAAAAGGTTCGTTAGGAGCCAGTGGAGACCTTGCACCTCTTGCCAATCTGGTACTTGTAATGCTTGGCGAGGGAGAGGCATTTTATCAGGGAGTAAGGATGTCCGGTAAGGAAGCTATGGATAAGGCGGGTATCAAGATCGTGGAGCTGACCTCCAAGGAAGGCCTTGCACTTATCAATGGTACTCCTGTAATGACAGCCATTGGCGCACTCGCTGCACATGATGCGGTAAACCTTCTCAAGAATGCGGACATAATATCCGCAATGACACTTGAGGCTCTCAAAGGAATAACTACCGCTTTTGATAAAAAAGTACATGAAGTCAGGGGACAGAGAGGCCAGATGGCAGCTGCAAGGAATATGCTGAGGCTGGTTGAAGGAAGCGAGCTGACTACTGAACAGGGACAGATAAGGGTCCAGGATGCATATACCCTGAGATGCATACCTCAGATACATGGCGCCAGCAGGGATGCCATACAGTATGTGGTAGAGAAGATAACCATAGAAATGAATGCTGTAACAGATAATCCGATAGTGTTTGCAGATGATGACCAGGTAATATCGGGAGGCAACTTCCATGGGCAGCCTATCGCACTTCCAATGGATTTCCTTGGTATAGCCCTTTCAGAGCTTGCCAATGTTTCTGAGAGAAGACTGGAGAGACTGGTCAATCCCCAGCTCAATGACCTGCCTGCTTTCCTCACAAAAAAGGGAGGCTTGAATTCAGGCTTTATGATCACACAGTATGCAGCTGCTGCCATAGTATCTGAGAACAAGGTACTTGCACATCCTGCAAGCGTGGACTCTATTCCTTCCTCGGCAAACCAGGAAGACCATGTAAGTATGGGAACTACAGCTGCAAGAAAGGCAAGAGTCATACTGGACAATGTTCAGAAGGTACTTGGAATTGAAGCCTTTGCAGCATCACAGGCCATAAGCTTCAGAGGAGACGTTAAGCTTGGAAAGGGTACTGCAGAAGCTTATAAGGTCATAAGAAAAGAAGTGACTCCTGTAGATGAAGACAGGATAATGTATGTTGACATGAACAAATTTGACAGGATGATAAAAACAGAAGCCTTTGTAAAGGCTGTAGAGAGTGCAGTAGGCGAATTGGAATAGACAGTAGGAAGGTGAAATAAGTGAAGGCTGATCTTATAATAAATGCTTCAGTAATAGCCACCTGCTCAGAGGGCGAAGGTGCGGGGATAATCGAAAATGGCCATGTAGCTGTCAAGGATGGAAGAATAATAGCTGTTGGAGCCGGGAATGCACCTGCAGATATGCAAGGGCCGAATACTCAGGTAATCGACGCTGAGGGCAAAACAGTGGCTCCAGGCCTGATAGACTCCCATACCCACCTTGTCCATGGAGGCTCCAGAGAAAGGGAGCTTCCTCTCAAGCTGAAGGGAGTCCCATATCTTGAAATACTGAAAATGGGCGGTGGAATACTTAGCACAGTCAGGAATACAAGGGGAGCTTCCAAAGAGCAGCTTAAGGCAAAGGCCGGAAAAAGTCTTGATGAAATGCTGCTCCACGGTACTACTACCGTTGAGGCCAAGAGCGGCTACGGACTGGATTTCGACAATGAGATAAAGTGCCTGGAGGCGGCCTCGGAGCTGAATGAAGTTCATCCGGTCGACATAGTTTCCACCTATATGGGGGCCCATGCGGTACCGGAGGAATTTAAGGGCAACACTCAAGGATATATAGATTTCATATGTGAAAAGGTAATGCCTTATGTTAAGGAGAAGAAACTGGCTGAATTCATTGATGTTTTCTGTGAGGAGGGCGTATTCTCCCCCGAGGAATCCCGCATAATAATGCAGAAGGGCAAGGATCTGGGATTCAAGCTGAAGATACACGCGGACGAGATCATACCTCTTCAGGGAGCAGAGCTTGCCGGTGAAATGGGTGCAACCTCCGCAGAGCATCTTTTGGCTGCATCCGATGAGGGGATAGAGGCTATGGCAAAAGCCGGGGTAACAGCAATATTGCTTCCGGGCACCTCCTTCTACCTGATGCTGGGCAAGTATGCGCAGGCCAGAAAGATGATGGAAAGGGGCGTCAGGGTAGCTATCGCTACAGATTATAACCCTGGTACCTGCCCCACTGAGAACCTGCAGTCGATAATGACCTTCGCCTGCTTTGGAATGAAATTGACTCCCGAGGAGATAATAAAAGGGATGACCCTGAATGCAGCCCATGGAATAGGCAGGGCGGGGGAAATAGGCAGCCTGGAAGTTGGTAAGAAAGCTGACCTGGTAATATTCGATGCTCCAAATTTGGAGTATGTGGTATATCACTTTGGTATCAACCATGTAAATACCGTAGTAAAGAACGGTAAAATAGTAGTTGAAGCGGGAAGGATCAAAAATTAGCGGGGTGAATTTATGAGTTTGTTAATGGATATGACCTTAAGGGACTACAGTGATGTGTTGGCAAGCAGTGAACCGGCACCGGGAGGCGGAAGCACCGCGGCCCTGTCCGGGGTACTGGGGGCAGCACTTACAATGATGGTAGTCAACCTTTCATTGGGCAAGAAAAGCTACGAAGCTCTGGATGAGCAGACAAAAGAACAGTTCATGAAGGAGGCCGGCAACATAAAACTGCTGCAGGCCGAGCTTACCGGACTTGTTGATGAGGACACAAAGGCTTTCAATAAATTCATGGAGGCAATGAAACTGCCCAAGGATACTGAAGAGCAGAAGCAAGCTCGCAGCATCAAGCTTCAGGAGGCGAGCCTGTATGCACTACAGATACCGTTGAAGACTGCTGAAAGCTGCTTTGAACTTCTGAAAAACCAGCTTACCATTGCAAAATATGGCAACAAGAATGCAGTATCTGATGTCGGCGTGGGTGCTTTACTGGCACTTTCAGGGCTGGAAGGGGCAATACTCAATGTCAATATCAATCTGCCGGGTATCTCTGACGAGGCTGTAAGGACAGAGGCTCATGAAAAGTGCACTAGGATGGCAGCTGAAGGAAAAAGACTCCAGAAAGAGACACTTGATGTGGTAAACTCAAGGATAGGTTAAGGAATATTATGATTACAAAAGAAAAGATAGAACGGATAAATCTGCTGGCAAAGAAGTCCAAGGAAGAGGGGCTGACCGAGGCCGAAAAGCAGGAACAGCAGGTGCTACGGAAGGAATATGTTGAGTATATCAAGGGCCAGGTAAGGCAACAGCTTGAGTCCATTGAGTTTGTGGAAGACAAGCATGAACATGATTGCGGTCATGACCATCATCACCATCACCATGATCACAACTGCAGCTGCGGCTGCAAAAAACACTAGAAATTCATAATAATTATTCACAAAAATAGTTTTTATGGTATAATTAGTCATGGGAGGGATTTTTATGGCTGAAATGCAATTTGTCGTTTTTAAACTCGGTAGAGAAGAGTACGGTGTGAATATAATGCAGGTCCAGGAAATCGGCCCTTACCAGGAACCGGTAAAAGTGCCCAATACTCCTGATTTCGTTGAAGGGGTAATGAACCTCAGGGGCAACGTTATTCCCGTTCTGAGCTTGAAAAAAAGGTTTAACATTAAAGGTCAGGAACTGACTGAGAATACCAGGACTATTGTGATCAATTTCGGGGACAAGCAGATTGCCTTTATAGTTGATGACGCATCAGAAGTGCTTACCTTGGATACTGCCGACATACAGGATACACCTGAGATAATTGGCGGAGTTGAAAGAAAGTACATAACAGGCATAGGCAAACGTGGAGAGAGACTTCTTATAATACTTGACCTAAGCTTCCTGCTTGATGAGCAGGAACAGGCACAGCTTGCAAATATGTAGGGGCAGATTTAAAGTGCGGGATACAACCGCACTTTTTTTGTTATTTTTCATGTCAAAAAAATAAAAATGGTCGAGAATGATAGAAAAATGTAAAACAATAAAAAGGCATCTATTAACAATTGGGATCAATAATAGTATAATATGCATATAAAGCTTAATTTTACAAGGCTGCATCATATATACAAAGTTAGCTGTTCATGCAAAAAACGAATAATATTATTCGTCATTAAAGCCTGATTGTTCAACTGAAATAAGCGGACAAGCTTCGGGGGAGGACATTGGCCGTTATACTGTTGGACTTGAGCTAAGCAAGGAGTGTTAGTTATCGACAGGTTAAACGAGATAATCAAAAACACTGTAGATATCATTGATAAAAGCCGGAATGAGATATTCGGCATTGCAGAGAGTGCCCGAAATGAGTGCAGACTTATAGAGGAACAGCTTGAAAAGAGCAGGGCGGTAGCTGCAGATTTGATCAAGCATGTGGACAAATTGGAGAAGCTTGACAGGGAATGCAGATACCAGCTAATGATAGTTAGCAAGAATATAAAGGAATATAGTGAAGAGGATGTCAAAATAGCCTATGATAAGGCCAAGGACCTGCAGGTCGAGCTGAGGACCAAGAAGGCGGAGGAGCAGCTGCTAATAAACAGCAGAAACGACCTGGAGAGAAGATTCAGGATCGCCATGGATACTGCCAAAAAGGCTGAAGCCCTTGTTTCCAAGGTCGGAGTGGCGATGGGCTATCTCAGCGGTGAGCTCCAAGATCTTTCGATCCAACTGGAGGACATAAAGCAGAAGCAGTACCTGGGGATAAAGATAATCAAGGCACAGGAGGAGGAACGCAAGAGGGTTGCGAGAGATATACATGATGGCCCTGCGCAGCTTATTGCCAACCTGGTCATCAAGACAGAGTTGTGTGAAAAGCTTATAGATATGGATAAGGAGAAAGCCAAGGATGAGCTTGGCAGCCTCAAGGGTTTTCTTCGTTCCAGCCTGAGTGATGTTAGAAAGATCATATATGATCTGAGACCAATGTCCCTGGATGATCTGGGACTGGTTCCTACCCTTCAAAGATATATTTCTAATTATGTTGAGGAAAGCGGAATATTGGTTGAGTTTCTGGTTTTGGGAAATCCAAAGCCTTTGAAATCGGTAATTGAACTTGCTGCGTTCAGAATCATCCAGGAGGCCCTTACCAATATCAAGAAGCACTCAGCTGCTTTGGATGCAGCAATAAGGGTCGAATTTACCAATGAGCAGATAAATATTCTCATAAGCGACAGCGGAAAAGGTTTTGATACCAGCGGGCTTAAGACGGTAAATGATGAGGATTCAGGCTACGGGCTGCTCAGTATGAAGGAGAGAGTTGAATTGCTGAACGGGAAATTTGACCTTAAGTCGGGCATCGGGATGGGTACCAAAATATTTGTTAGCTTGCCTTTGGATATAATTGAGGAGGGATAATGTGAGTAAGATACGTATTATGATCGCTGACGACCACTCCATAGTAAGAGAGGGCCTCAAACAGCTTCTGGAACTGGAAGAAGACTTCTTGGTTGTCGGGCAGGCCTCCAACGGAGTCGAGACTTTAGAAAAGATAAAGGAGCTGAAGCCAGACGTTCTGCTGCTTGACATCAATATGCCAATAATGAACGGTATAAAAGCTCTGAAAAAACTTAAAGAAGACGGTATTGATACTAAGGTCGTGATCCTTACAATACACGAGGACCGGGAATATCTTATTGAGACGATGCAGATAGGGGCATCAGGCTATATACTTAAGGATTCGGACTCAGCCAGCTTTTTTAAGGCCATAAGGGATGCGTATTGCGGAGAATCCTATATACAGCCTAAGCTTGCTGCAGATCTTATCAAGGAATTCAACAAGCCCAGAGGTACCAGAATAAAAAAAGAAAATGAGCTTACACAGCGGGAATATGAGGTCATTGCACTGATAGCAGATGGACTGAACAACAAGGATATAGCGGAAAGGCTTTATATCAGTGAAAAGACGGTGAAAAATCATGTTTCCAACATATTCAGGAAAATAAATGTCAGTGACAGAACCCAGGCCGCCATATATGCATATAAGAACAATATAAAAAAGTAACAAGGAGCAGGCTTGTCCTGTCACAGAATTGTAATATTTGGAAGTATTGTAAAATTGGAAATTAGATGGTATATTATTAAAGTAATCGGAAATAATATGTTATAAATTATCAAAAAGGAGGTCGTGAAAATGAATAAGAACGTATTTATTTGTTACAGCAGTGCAGTTGGCACAGTCATGCCCAAAATTCAATATCACGGCCCGAGATTTAAAAGATAGAAGATTGAAGCTTTTTAAGTCACGGGTCACATATACCCGTGACTTTTATACTATATATGAATAGTGAAAGTTATGTTTAGGACGCTTGTAAAAGGTCATGGGTATACCCATGGCCTTTTCTATTGTGTGGAATCAGACTTCCATGTGGTCAGAATGTGCCGTGAGACATAGCAAAAAGAGGGGGTCATATGAGATGACAGTATTTGGAATTGAAGTAATAGTAAGAAGGAACACGGTAAAAAGATCGGACAGAGGAGGTAAAGGTATGAATCTTATAAATATGATAATGACGAAATCGGACGACAATGACAGGATGATACAGACTATGGATCAAAGGAAGAAGATCACCGAAGATCAGGGATATCAGCTATATAGGACAATGGAGTACAATACCGGGCATAGGCAGACAGAAAACCCCGGAATGAACAAAATGTTGGCCGGTATGCTCATAAGATAATGTCATAGTTGTTAAGCCGCGCATATATGTTAATAACACATATATACGCGGCTTTATGTTTTGATAATTTTTCATGTTATGTTAAACTATATATAAGATAGAGCTCAAGACTATAATACTCCCAGTAAAGGATGTGGATCGTTTGGACAGTCAGAAGCTGTATACACTTTTACAAAAGTCAGAAGGTACAAAACTGGACTTTAAGGCAGTGCTGTCTTTAAAGACTGAAAGTGAGAAGAAGGAACTGGCTAAGGATGTTGCAGCAATGGCCAATTCAAAGGGTGGGAGAGGTTATATCATCTTCGGGATAGAGGATGGGACCAAAAAAATACTGGGAATAGAGGGCAAGCGATATACGGAGGAGCAGCTGCAGCAGATAATAAGTCAAAGGTGCGACCCGCCGGTATCAGTGAAGCTTGAGCTTCTAAGCTTGGATGGTAAGCAGGTGGCTGTGCTGACCATATACAAAAGTAATCAGAAACCTCATCAGATAAGGCAGACAGGGGTGTTTTACATAAGAAGGGGTTCCACCACCGATATAGCCAGACGTGAGGAAATAGCGAACATGCTGCAGGAATCCGGGATGCTCCAGCCTGAGATGA
>CAZNMO010000055.1:12079-23658 GCA_964574195.1 uncultured Clostridiaceae bacterium
GTATTGAACAGGGTAGAAATGGGGGCACTTGACGATAGTATCGTCAATGATTATATCCACAGGACAGGGCTGACCGGTACAGAGGAGGAATACTACACACTTCTTGAGGGAATTGGTATAATAGGAAGAGACGAGGATAACGACGGATATCATCCTACTGTGGGAGGGCTACTGATATTCGGTTATGATCCCCAGCTATATCTTGCTCATACTGGGATAAGACTTATTGATAAGCTCTCGGCCAGCAGCAAGATCATGCACTATAGAGGACCCATATGGAAAATGCTGAATGATATGGAAGCCTATCTGAAGCAGAGGGTTTCAAGGATTAAGGCCGAATACCCGGTGGATGCTGTAATTGAGGCAGTCGCAAATGCTACCATTCACAGGGATTACTTTTCACTGGGCAGGGAAATAGTGGTGCTGCTGGAGGGCAGCAGAATAGAGGTAAGTAATCCTGGGGTCGCCTGCGGTGACGGCGATATACCCGCACTTGTAAAGGAATACAATCCATGCCGGAGGAATCAATGGCTTTACCAGAGGCTTTTGACGCTGGACACCAATAGACGTTTTCTGCAATCCGGCAGGGGCATGGAAAGAATATATGAGGCTTTCAGGCAGCATGGAGGCGCCAGGATAATGAATAATGAGAAAAGGAATCTGTTTAAGGTAGTACTGCCTGGCCCCGATTTGTTTTAGTTTATAGATTTTGTATAGTTTATTATACTGTAAAGTTGGTGATATCGATATGGGTAATAAGGTTATTACCTTTGAAAGAGGCGCGGAGTTCTACTTTGATCTTGGGTATAAGTATATACAGAAGGGCAAACTGAAGACCGCTTTAAGATATGTTGAAAAGGCCGCTGGGATGAAGCCCCAGGACAGCTTCCTGCAGTTCAACTATGCGGGCCTGTTGGCTGAGCTGGGGGATATAGACCGTTCTACCCAGGTGCTGATAAATATTGTGAAGAACCTGGATCCGGATTATCTGGAATGCTATTTCGGCCTGGGCTGCAACTATCTGCAGATGCAGAAGATAAAGAAGTCCTACGAGTATTTCAGCCTTTATCTGGAGAAGGATCCTGAGGGGGAATTTTCCGAGGAGGCCGAGGAACTGATGGAGATGCTCACTATGATCAAGGATGCCAACAACAACCTTGATGATGATGAGCTTGAGAAAATATATAAAATCGAAGAGGAAGCCATTGACCACCTGGAAAAACGTGAGTACGAGAAAGCCACCCAGAAGTTCGAAACAGTTGTGCAAATGCTCCCCAACGCTGTGCCGGCAAGGAACAATCTCTCATTGGCATACTATTATCTGGGATTTATAGATAAAGCCATAGAGTTGGCCCGGGAAGTCATTGTATATGAGGAAAACAACGTACATGCCAATTGCAATCTTGCAATCTTCTATAACAAACAAGGCTCGGACAGTTGGGTGGAGAAGCAGCTGCGGGTGCTGGGAAAAATACACACCGACAATGAGGAGTACCTGTACAAAATTGGGGATACCTACGGTAGTCTGGGAAGGCACAGTGACGCATACAAAGCCTTCAAGAAGCTTCTGGCAATAGACCCGGTCAATCCGATGTACGTGCATTTTACTGCCATTGCGGCATACAACAACGGAAGATACAAGGAAAGCATAAGGCTGTGGGAGAAGCTTTCAAGCCTTGACAAGGAAAATGTCCTTTCAGATTTCTATTCGGGAGCTGCAGCAAGGCAGCTTGAGAACACCGTGGAAGAGGAAAAGGGCAGTTTCCCGTATATTTACCAGCTTCCAAGGGAGGAAATCAAGAATCGGCTGGACATCATCTACAGGTTTATTGAGATGGATGGAGAAAAGTGCAGGGAAGAGCTTTCCGCTGACAAGCACATGACAGAGATAATCTATTATGGGATGAACTATGACAAATACTTCTTAAGGAAGCTTATATTCAACAAGATAAAAAACAGTAAGCTCACCGAATTGGAGCCTGCCATAAGGAAATTCATGCTCAGGGATGACGTTGAAAACTATGTCAAGATGGAATCTGTATTCCTGCTGAATTCAATAGGTGCCAAAGAGCCTTATACAGTGAATTTCGACGGTGAAACAAAGAATGTAACGATAGATTCCCTGGATTTCCCTGAGTCGGAATGGAAAAGCCAGTGGGGGCAGGTCAAGCAGAAGGCGATAGCCATGATGAGGGGCTGCTACAGGCGGCCATATAAGAAAATTGTCGAGGACATATGGTATGAATTTATAAAGTCCACCTTCCCGGAGGTGCCGGAAATAGAGGATGTAGGCGTATGGGCCGCAGCTCTGGAGTATACGTACTGCCGTCTGTGCAATGCGGAAGCTTCCGGTTTACTCCTGGCTCAGAAATATAACATTATATCTGATGCCCTGTTTGAGAAGGCGGAAATCATCAATAATGCAATAAAAAACAAATTTCAGTGTACAAAAGAAAAAAAGTAAAGCTGATCAAGTCAGCTTTACTTTTTTTTCTTTACTGAGAAGCCGAAATGTCCGAGGGAATCTGCCAGGGACCTGTATTCTCCATGGTTATAGCATATCAGGTCTGCATTGTTAAGATGCAGCTTCCCAGATTTGTCCAGGTGCTTTTCATCCACATCAACGCAAAGGATCTCACTAATGAACATATCATGGGAGCCCAAGGGTACAATATCCTTTACCTTGCATTCAAGACTTACCGGGCATTCCTCAATGGATGGCGCATCGACCATATTTGAGCTTTGCGCCGTCAGCCCCAGATGCTTGAATTTGTTTATATCCCTGCCTGACTTTACGCCGCAGAAATCAAGTGCATGCACAAGATATCTGTTTGGAATGTTCACCACAAAGCAGCCGCTTTCCTTTATGATTCCGTAGGAATATCTTTCAGGCCTTATAGACACATATAACATTGCCGGATCGGAACAGATTATTCCCGTCCATGCCACCGTTATTATATTGTCTACGCCTTCATTGCTTCTGCAGGAAACCATCACTGCCGGTAAAGGGTACAACATGGTACCCGGTTTCCACATTGCTTTTGCCATACTGAACCTCCTTGAAATACAATCGTTTCAATATTTATTATACCATATTAGTCTATATATTTATGATATCAGCCCATGTAACCAAATTCACTGTTTGTACATAGTATGTAAGTGGGATGATAAACATGGATATTGTGAATGCGTAGAAGCCGAAGAAAGTAACCAATGCGGTGCAGGAGAATATTATGATAATAGGGTTAAATGATTGGAGGTTGCGCTATGCCATATGAAAAGAACAACAATGCATCAGATATCGGATTGAATGATATAAAGAAAATGGTTTCGGAAAAGCTGGGGGGTATTGATGTCAACAATGTTTCTCAAGACCAGGTGAAAAACATGCTGGTAAATGAGATAAGCAGCAACAGCAATATAGATCCTTCCATAAAGGACAAGATCAATAAGGGGGATGTGGACGGACTCAAGGAAGATATCATAAAATACCTATCAAACAACAAAAGCGCTGATGGCTCAAGCGAACGGCTGGTAAACATGCTTAAGAACAACGACATGGATGGGCTTAAGCGTGAAATGATGGGTATGCTGCTTTCAGGTCTCGGACCGCAAAAAAAAAATGAAATAAGCGAGACGGAAGTGGGAGAAGACACTGCAGGGCAGGCCGGTGAGGACGCATCAAAGACAACGACTGCAGATGCCCTTGGAGGCTTCGATGAAAAAGCACTTATGGGCTTGCTTTTTGACAAAATGTTCTCGGGTGTAAAGGATGACAGACGGATATTGCTGCTTAATTCCGTTAAGCCCTTTGTATCGGAAAAGAGACAGAAAGGGATTGATGACTGCATAAGGATAATGAACCTGGTTGCATTCTTCGAAAATTTCACAAGCAAGGCAGGGAAGTAAGATGGGTATAGAACATCTGGCTTTAGGGATATTGAACCGCTTAGGCCCCGAAGATTTTCTGATCCTTGCCGTAGTTTTCATCTTATTCAAGGAAAACCAAGCTGATAAGACCTTTTTGATCATCATGCTGCTGGTTTTCCTGATGGATTTACCACAAGACCTGCTGGCTTGATTGACAGTAGGTCATTTTTTTCATGTTTGAGTTGAAATGTATGGAATAGTACCACAGGATATGGCGCATTACTACAATAACAGAAAGAAAGTTTTCGCATTTAAGCAGGAATTTCGAGGAAATATAGCCAATTATACTATAAGCGGCCAATTGGGCTTGTCCTTGCATAATTGCGGGTGCTACAGCCTGCAAACAGCAAGCAGAGGATTCAAAAGGGCTATTTATAGTTTGTACTTATTTGTGAATAAATAGTATAATATTAACAAATGATTTACTAGGGGGAATTTTTTTAATGGACGGAGACTTATGGACGCAAATGCTGGTGATATTCTTATTGATAGGGTTGAATGCATATTTTGCCGCATCTGAAATGGCAATAGTTTCTGTAAGGCAATCGAGACTAAAGCCTTTGATCGATGAAGGCAACAAATCAGCAAAGCTGGTAGGCAGATTCCTTGAAGAACCAAGCAAGCTGCTTGCCACCATTCAAATAGGCATTACCTTTGCGGGGTTCCTTGCCAGTGCTATTGGAGCCCAGACCCTATCTGCCAGTTTAGCCGGATTTCTGGTCGGATTGAATATTCCGGGAATATCACATTCAGCTGCTTGGATATCTACGTTTTTAGTGACAAGTGTGATCGCATTGTTTACTCTTATACTGGGAGAACTGGTCCCAAAGAGGATGGCGCTTGCGCAGTCAGAAAAGATTGCACTTAAGGTTGCAGGCTCAATAAACCTTTTTGCAAAAGTCACTTATCCGGCCGTAAAGTTCCTGACCGTGTCCACGAACCTTGTTGTAAAGCTTTTGGGAGGGCCTGTAAAGAGTACTGGGGATCAGATAACAGAAGAAGAAATCAGGTTGATGATAAACGTTGGCGAGGAGAAGGGTATATTCCAGGAAACAGAGACGGAAATGATAAACAGCATTTTCGAATTTGATGATACCGTCGCAAAGGAAGTAATGACTCCGAGGACGGATATAATTGCTTTAAGCTTCGAAGCCACCCGTGAAGAGATACTTGAGGTCATTGTGGAGGAGAATTTCTCAAGGATCCCGGTCTATGAGGAATCAATAGACAATATTATAGGCATCCTTTATGTAAAAGACCTGTTTACAATGATCAAGAACAATAATGAGTGGGAGGTTTCACTCAAGGAAATAATCAGACCTGCGCATTTTGTGCCTGAATACAAGAAAATAGACGAGCTTTTCAAGGAAATGCAGAAATCAAAGACACATATAGCCGTCGTTATAGACGAATACGGCGGTACAGCCGGTATAATAACCATAGAAGACCTGCTGGAGGAAATAGTCGGCAATATATTTGACGAGTATGACGATGTAGTCCTTGACTATGAAAAGATCGACGATAATACATACATCGTCAGCGGAATGCTGGACATAGGCGATGTGAACGATATACTGGATGCGGATCTGGTCGAAGAGGAGTTTGATACCATAAGCGGTATGATGCTCAGCCACTCGGGCAAAATGCCGGAGGTAGGCTATGAACTGACTATAGGCAACATATACTTCCGTATAGAGGAAGTTGATGACAAACGAATATCCAAAATCAGAATTGAAAAAAGAGATGAAGCAGAAGAAGAAACAGAGGAGACGCAGTAAAGCGGCTCCTTTTTGTGCGGGTCAAAAGAATAGGTATAAAAGCCTGACAGCGAAGCAAAATAGTATTGGCTTTTATCTTTTATGAAAAGGGGTGCTTATATGCGTGAAGGCTTGTTGCCAACTTCACTAGGTATTGGTGTAACCGCAGCTGCGGCAGCATTACGGATGCGGGACATAAGAAGACATGGAATGGATAAAGGCAGCTTCATTCCCATGGCTGAGACAGCTTTACTTGGTTTTGGTGCGGCTCATATCGTCCTGGGAGCAATCGATTTGGTTCAGCATAAAAGTTAAGAGCGGCAATGGGTAAGGGATATTTCCCTTACCTCTTTTGTTTGCCTTCAAAATTCACCATATAAAAGTCAGTGAAAGTAATGTAAAATATACCATAAGATGCAACTATTCTCAGAGCATTCCGTCTAATACATAAAAACCGCATACATTAAATTTGTGAGGTGGTATCATGAGAAAGAGGTCTTTGGGGTATATACTATTAGCTATCCTTATAATAGTAAGTATCATATTTACCGGCTGCAGCAGCAAGACAGCCAATGAAGCGGCACCTGCCGAGCAGTCAAAAGCCGATTATGCAGCACCGGAGGCAGGGGTACCTGTTGCGCCGGCAGCACCGGTTGATAAGTCACCCAACCGTAAGCTTATAGTCAAGCTGTATATGGAGATGAGAGTCGAAAGCATTGAAAAAAGCATCCTTGATGCAGAGAAAATGGCTGCAGCAGTAGGCGGTTACACACGGGAGTCCTACCAGAACGAAGGCTCAGGACAGCTTACCCTTATGATCCCCGCAGAAAAGGTGGAGGCCTTTACCGCAAGCCTACAAGGCCTTGGGAAGGTGACCAACAGCAACCGCAAGACAGAGGATGTAACTGACAGCTATTTTGATACCGGTATCAGGATCAAGAATCTGGAAACAGAGCTGGAGACAATGCGCGGCCTGCTGCAGAAGCAGGGCTTGAAGGTCTCTGAGATACTTGAGGTAGAGAGGGAGATCCTCCGTCTTACCGATGAGCTCGAGATCCTGAAGGGTTATCTGACCAACCTTGACCGCCAGATCAGCTACAGCGAGGTGCAGATAAACTTTGAAAAGAACCAGGCAGCCATCGACAATGCCAATCAGGACAGCCTGGGCTATGAGCTGATGCTTTCACTGAAGAATGGGATAGACTTTATGATAGGCATCGTTACAGGCATACTGCGCTTTATTGTATTTATACTGCCAGTATCCCCCATAATAGCAATAGTCTACTTCATATTCCGCAAGCCTCTTCGTCGTTTCAAGAGGAAAGGCAAGGAGGAGCCAAAGGAAGAGCCGAAGCAGGAGTAGGATCGATACAACCCCGTGTCATTCTGAACGCAGCGAAGAATCTGCTAAGCCTAAAACAATAAATCAAAGGTGCCGGATATCTAACTCTCAGGACTTTTTACAGCTCGTGCTGCTGATAAGTTCTTTTGACAGGTGTCCTGCACCTTTTGTTATATGCTCATACTTTCATATTCGGTAAGTAATAATATAAGTATAGTAATACTGTGGAGGTAGATTATGAGAATTGCTATAGTGGGAGCAGGAGTGACAGGCTTGTCGTGTGCACTGGAATGCGAACGATTAGGAGTTATTGCAGACATTTTCCATAATGATATAGATATAGGATGGGCATGGCCTTCAGTTACATACTGGCCAAGAATTTTTTACAGGGATAAAGGCGATATCATAAACCACTTAAGAGAAACCTATGGGATCAATATTAAACATAAGGCGGTATGCAACAAAATAATAATGAAATCGCCTAATCATAAAGTAGAAGCAAGTGGTGATATGGGGCACTTTATTGTACGAGGCAAGAGAAAAGAAAGCCTGGAAAGTCAAATTGCCTTTGAACTGGTAAAGACTCCTATACACTATAATCGCACAGCTGATTATAAGGAACTCTCAAAAAAGTATGACTGGGTCGTTGTTGCTACGGGCAATGATGCAGTTGCAAGGGAATTGAATGTATGGGAGGATAAAGGACTGATAAGGGTATTCGGTGGAGTAGCATTAGGAACCTTTAATGAATTTGCTTCAAATATTTATTTTAACACAGAGTATGCAGGTACAGGCTATGCCAGAGTGACACCATTCAATTCAGTTCAATCCATAGCAGCAGTTTATGATATTGGTCATGGAGAATTTGAAATGGAAAAGCTGTTCTCAAAATTCCTTGAATATGAGGGGCTGGAACACTTGGAGTTTCTATTTAAGCTTACGGTACCGCCGTATACCACCGGAACAGTAAGCAGGTTCAGGGTGGGAAATGTACTACTGGCAGGTAGGGCAGCAGGTCTTACAGAGCGATTATTGGGAGTTGGCGGGCCGGAGGATATAATAAGTGGAGTTCTGGCCGCTAGAGCTATAATCAAGGGCTTGGATTATGATGCATTAATAAAGCCCTTAAAAGATGGTTTGGAAAATATCTCATCATACCGAGATATAATTAATAAATTCGATAATGCAGATTTCGATAAATTACTAACGGTGCTTGATGTGCCTGGAATTAAGCAGTTGACCTATAACGTACCGATAAACTTTGTTGAGATGGCAGGCAGCGTGCTGAAGAGGATCAATAAATAAGACAATAGAACTGGCACCAAAATTAACCTAATTTAAAAAAATCTTCGTAAAGGCAAGCCATCTACAAAATCCAAATGTTTTTCCATTATATTGCCCATAGCTCCGATTATTCTTCCGTTGACCAGGGCACAGATTATCGTACCCAATTTCACGCCCTCAAAATGGAAGGCTCCAAAGAAGAGGAAGGACAGCACCACTCCAATCAAGCAGCTGGTACAATCATACAGGATCTTGAATTGGTTGATGTTTATGTTCTTCTTTTTGGATACCTCTTTTACGAACAGCTCGTATACCTCCGGGGATATATAAGTGTGGAAAATGAAGGCTACTCCAAGGGCACACAGGAGCATGCCAATTATGTAAAAGGCGATCTGCCATGAGAAATTCAAGGCGTCAAACCTGGCAAGCATTGTCATGCAGCCGTCAAGAGTAAAACCATATATGATTGCAGTAACAAACGAAAACATATAGGATAGCTTGAATTTCCTCAAAATAAGCATCATCGCCAGCAAAAGGCATGCCTGCAAGGTATATTCAGTCATGCCAAAGGTTACGAAGCTCCATATACCGGATAATTTCAGATAAAGCAGATAAGCCGGTGCCACCACCATGGAAATTCCAAGATCGGCTTTTTCCATAAATGCAGTTCCGAGAGCCAAAGCGGCAATACCAAAGGGATAAGCAAGCTCCACGTAAAATTTTGTTTTTTTCATTATTCCCCCTAAAAAAATAAACCTTTACCTGTTTGATATAGAAACAGGTAAAGGTTTTTAATTGTCTGTTCAAAAGTGGTGCCGGAGGAGGGACTCGAACCCTCACGGTTTCCCGCATGATTTTGAGTCATGTGCGTCTGCCATTCCGCCACTCCGGCAATTGCCACGTAAAATATATTATCACAGAAAAGCTTAAAAATCAATACATATATTTGCCGAAACTGCATGGTTTTGTTTATTGGAAGGATTGGCATGTTGCTTGTATCTGCATATATTGTACTACAACGTTCCTGAAGGCAAATATTACAAATTAAAATAGTAATTTTTTTGTGATATAATTTATTGGGTAATATTTATGTAAACTTAACCTTTGGAGGTAACCGCTTAATGGATCCAATTACACATGCAGTTGTAGGTTTGAGTGTCGCAGTACTGGCAGGTGAGCCTCTGGCACTTTCAAATCCTGCAGTTATAGGCTGCCTGGTCGGCTCCATGATCCCCGACGGGGATATTATCATGCAGCTGAAGGGCGATTATGTATATCTGAAGAACCACAGAGGCAGCTCCCACTCCATACCAATGATGTTTGTATATGCAGGCGTCTTGACAGGCTTGATGTGGCTTCTCTTTGGAGATGTTGCCTTCTGGAGGGTGTTCCTTGTATCACTTCTGGGTTGCTTCTCCCATATAGCTCTTGATATAACAAATTCATACGGAGCACAGATACTATGGCCTTTGAACAAAAAAAGGATGACCCTTGATCTTTTATTGATTTATGACCCTATGCTTATAATCGTTTGTCTTTCTATTATTCTGCCGTATGCCCGTAGTATTATTCCGCCTTATGTTTCAGTACTGATATTTGCAGGTTATCTGCTGCTTCGATATGTGATGAAGCATGTGGCACGAAATATTGCTTTTGAAAACCTCGGAGGGAAATATGAGCCGTTATATTTCAGGATATTGCCCTCCATGATCGGACTTATAAAATGGCATTTTATCCTGACAACAGGAAAGGAAAAGGTGATCGGAGAGGTGAACATCCTTCCAAGGCGTTTCAGATTGATCGATGTGAAGCAGAATATCGATAGCAGCCTGTACCAGATGGCTATGGAAACACCTATAGCAAGATTTTTCAGCCAGTTCACACCGGTTTTCCATATTGACTGTGAGAAAAAGGAAGACAGCTATATATTCAAGTTTATAGATTTGAGATACTATATCGCAAGGGATTTCCTGCACCATGCCACTGCGGTACTGAATACCGAATTAAAAGTAGTAACATCCTTGTTCCACCCATACAGGAAGACAAGGAATGTGGAGGTATGACGGCAAATTTACAGCCCGGAAAGCAAAAGACTTTCCGGGTTTTCTTTTTTGTCCTGATTCCGGCGAATAATTGTGCATATCGGATAATACATATTAATTGTGCGCATTTTTGTATAAGCCGCAGAACAGCTGTCAATAATCTCAATACGCTAGTATTGGGGTTATGTAAAGGAGGAATCAGACTTGAAGAAGTTTTTTGTGAGCGCAATCATCATATTTTTTTGTTTTATTGGGGTATCGGCGGATACGCAACCGGCGAAGGCACATATAGAAATAAACCTGCCTTCTCGTACCTTGTGCCTGTATATGGGCGAGGAGCTTGTGAAGGAATATCCGGTATGTGTGGGGAGAAGCTCGGCTCAAACACCGCAGGGAGAATACCGTGTAGTGTACAAGACAGTTGATCCCTATTGGATAAACAAAGGTACGGTAGTTCCTCCGGGTCCGGGGAATCCGCTTGGCAAAAGGTGGATTGGCTTCAGCAAGAGTGTTGGGATACATGGAAACAACAAGCCGGAATCCATCGGCACCTATGCATCGGCCGGTTGCATAAGGATGTATAACAGGGATGTAAAGGAGCTGTATGAAGTAGTGCCGGTCAATACTCCGGTCACTGTAAAATATGAAAGAGCAAGGATATTCGAGGATAAGTACAACGGTACAAAAGCTGTGGTAGTATATCCGGATAGCTATAGTAAAGGAACTGCCGGCAACGCGCAGCTGCTACAATGGCTGCTGGAACAGCAGGTTCCGCAAGCAATAGTGGAAAAGACCGCCAAGCTGCTGGAAAAGCAAGGCACAAAGCCAAGGGCGGCGACCGACGGCATCGGCATATTTTTAAATGAAAGCCTGGTGACGTGTGATGCAGTGGAGGAGCAGGATAGGATATTCATTAACTGCAAGGCTGCGGAGGATGTGTTCGGACTGACTGCAGCCAAGGCGGAGCAATTCTCCATCGGAACTATAGAGGTAGGAAACATGGTTTATATGGATCTCACTCAATTAGTCGGGGAGTATGGAGGAAGTATAAGCTACAAGAAGGCTGAAGCCAATGCATATGTGAGCATGAGCATAATCAGGATAAATGGAGCTTTTGCAGGACTGAACCATGGAGATATGGACAAGGAGGACATCCTGGGACTGGATGCGGTAAGACAGCTTGGCTATGAGTATTCAGAGGATACTGTTGACCTGAGGGTATTT
>CAZNMO010000056.1:0-23642 GCA_964574195.1 uncultured Clostridiaceae bacterium
AGAACTATGTCCAGATCTATATCCAACCCGTCTGCCAGCTCGCCTATTGCTACCGAAATACCGCCGGCGCCAAAATCATTGCATTTCTTTATCAGCCTGCTGACGGCAGGATTCCTGAAAAGCCTCTGAATCTTTCTTTCTGTGGGAGCATTTCCCTTCTGTACCTCTGCACCACAGCTTTGTATCGACTCCTCAGTATGCTCCTTGGAAGACCCTGTTGCACCGCCGCAGCCGTCTCTTCCTGTCCTTCCGCCCAGCAGTATGATCACATCTCCTTCAGCCGGTGCCTTTCTTATCACGTTGCTTCTTGGAGCAGCACCTATAACAGCGCCGATCTCCATCCTTTTTGCAACGAAATCCTCATCATATACCTCTGACACCTGCCCTGTTGCAAGGCCTATCTGATTCCCGTACGAGCTGTAGCCCGCTGCCGCTCCTGTGGTTATTTTCCTCTGGGGAAGCTTTCCGGGCAGTGTGGCCTCTATACCTGTACGGGGATCGGCACTTCCTGTGACCCTCATTGCTCCATATACATAAGACCTTCCCGAAAGAGGGTCTCTTATAGCCCCGCCCAGGCAGGTTGCCGCGCCTCCAAAGGGTTCTATCTCTGTAGGATGGTTGTGAGTCTCATTCTTGAACATCACAAGCCATTCTTCCTGTTTACCGTCTATATCAGCCTTAACTATGATACTGCAGGCATTTATCTCATCAGATTCCTCCAGATCATCCAGCTTGCCCTTCCGTTTCAGCTCCTTCATGCCTATTACTGCCATATCCATAAGGTTTATATCTCGTTCCGCAGTCTTGTATACACAAGCCCTTGCCTCATGGTAGCCCTTCAATGCTTCTGCTATCGCACCGGTATATTTGCCCTTATCAATTTCGATGCTCTCTATTGTTGTCTGAAAGGTGGTATGCCGGCAGTGGTCCGACCAATAGGTGTCGATCACCCTTAGCTCAGTTACAGTAGGATTTCTTTTTTCTGTATTACTGAAATACTCACGGCAGAACTTCAGATCTTCAAAATTCATTGCAAAGCCCATACGCTCCATCAATTCGGATAATGCCTGATCATCCATCTTTATGAAACCCTTGACCTCAGGTACTGACTCTGGAGCAGCCGCCTGGAAGTCCAGGCTTTCTGGCTTTTCAAGAGCTGCCTCCCTGGATTCCAGTGGGTTTATGCAGTAGCCTTTTATACTTTCAAATTCGCTGTCGGATATATCCCCCGATAGTACTATCAGCTTTGCTGTTTTTACCTGCGGTCTCTCCTTCTGGGTCAATATCTGCAGGCATTGGGCAGCAGAATCAGCCCTTTGGTCATACTGTCCCGGAAGATACTCCATAGCAAATACTCTTATATTTTTGTCTGTTTCCATTGTTTCATCATAGGAATTGTCTACGGTAGGTTCAGAAAAGATGGTATTTCTGGCAGAGCTGTACTCATTGTCTGTGATTCCTGATATGTCGTATCTATTGATTATTCTAAGCTTGGTCAGATTTTTTATTCCAAGGTTGTCCTTAATGTCGTTAAAAAGCTCCTTTGCCGAAACGTCATAGCCGGCTTTTTTCTCGACAAATATCCTTTTCACCTTGTCCATTGAATTTCACCCCGTTCATACTATTTGCTCCATACCGCTATCGGACCGCGTGTGAAGATTATATCAATATACATATTTCGCTTTACAACTAGATTTTAACATAGTAAAATTATTTAAAATAATTAATATTATTAATAGTAATGATAAGGAGTACTTATATATGGATATCAATTTTGAGCTTTATAAGGTGTTTTACCATGTATCTAAATCCCTCAGCTTTTCTCAGGCATCTGAGGAGCTTTTCATCACACAGTCCGCTGTCAGCCAGTCCATAAAGCTGTTGGAGGAGAAGCTGCGCTGCCAGCTTTTTTTCAGGAACACCAAAAGGGTAAAGCTTACAAAAGAAGGCGAGATCCTTTACAACCATATAGAGCAAGCCTTTAATTATATAAAATCGGGTGAAAGGATACTAGAGGAGATGCAATCCCTGGGACATGGTGAAATAAGGATAGGCGCCAGTGATACCATATGCAAGTACTACCTGATGCCCTATATCAAAACCTTCAACCGCACTTATCCCAATATAAAGATACATCTGACCAACAGGACCTCTCCAAAATGCATAGAGCTTCTAAGAAAAGGCAGCGTGGACCTGAGCGTTATCAATATCCCGGAAAAATGCAGCTACAGCAACATTTTGGTAAAAAGCACCAAGCGCATAAGGGATGTTTTTATTGCCAACAACAATTTCAATGAGCTTAAGGACCGGAAGGTGTCACTCAAAGAACTGGAGAATTATCCTTTGCTGGTATTGGATAAAAACACCACTACCAGAGAGTTCTTCGATAATCTGATGTCAAAATACGGGATATCCATTAAGCCGGAGATCGAGCTGGGAAGTGTGGATATTCTTATGGAAATGGCTAAAATTGGTCTAGGCATAGCCTTCGTTCCCGATGAATGTGTGAATCAGGAGTTGTCCAGCGGAGAAGTATTTGTCCTGGACATAAAAGAAGAAATCCCCGACAGAAATCTGGGATTCCTCATACATTCAAATATACCGCTGCCCCTTGCAGCGTCCAAATTCGTCGAGCTGTTGGAGGATCAATCAGAGAGTTCAAGATAAACCCTCTTGTTTATCTTTCCCTTGCTCTTGTAATCCACCAGCTTCATTGTTCCGACCTCCCTTGTGTTTGAAAGGTGTGTACCCCCGTCTGCCTGCATATCCAGACCTGTAATGTCAACGGTCCTTACAACGTCTATACCTTCAGGCAGCAGGTTGATCCTTGTACGGATCAGATCAGGGATCTGGAAGGCTTCCTCCCTTGGTAGTATCCTTATTACCACATCCCTTGCAGCTTCTACCTCCCGGTTGATCTTCCCTTCTATTTCTCTGACCAGCTCTGATGAAAGATTCTCAAACTCAAAGTCCATCCTTCCGGCCAGCGGCTCAAAATCGCAGCCTGTCACATGGGCGCCATAATCTCTCCAGATCACGCCGCACAGTACATGAAGCCCCGTATGCATACGCATCAGCTTGTACCTTCTGTCCCAGTCTATAATGCCTTTTACTTCTGTGCCTGCAGCAGGAAGCTCACCTTCGATGTAATGCAGCACCCGTCCATCCTGCTTCTTTACCTTGATGACCTTATAGGACTTGTTTGCTGCCTGAAGGAGGCCATGATCGCATGGCTGCCCTCCCCCGCCCGGATAGAAGGCTGTCCTGTCCAGTATCACCGCATTTTCTCCACTGTCAGTCTCAATAATCTCAGCATCAAATTCCTTTAGATAGCAGTCCGTATGAAATAGAAGCTCAGTCATTTCAATCCCTCCATCATTTGATTTTGTCCCTGGGCTTAATACAGTTCCTTTAGCTCACCCTTCATCAGGTAGCGCACATTTTTCAGCTCTGTCACATCCTTTGCCCCCAGCAGCAGCATAAATACCTTGATCTCATAAATCATCTGCTCCAGATATTTTTCTGCCGCATCATAACCGGACTCCACCAGTATCCTCAGTATAGAGCCCCCCAATGCAACCATATCTGCGTCCATGCATAAGGCTTTTACGATCTCTTCAGACTTGCTGATGCCTCCGGAGCATATCAGGAACAGATCACTGTTGGCCCTTCTGCATTCCAGCAGACTAAGAGCAGTCGGTATCCCCCAGTTACGCATGAAGGAGCAATCCCTTTCGGTATTCCTCAGGCTTTCTATGCACACAAAATTGGTGCCCCCCTTACCGCTAATGTCAATATATTTGACTCCAGCATCGTAGAGCCTGACTGCTGTTTCATAGGACATCCCAAAGCCTGTTTCCTTTACAATGACCGGCACTCCGGATAAAGCCGAGATCTCCTTGATATTCTCCAAGGCTCCCCTGAAGCAGCGGTCACCTTCGGCCATACACAGCTCCTGTGCAACATTCAAGTGCAGCTGTAATGCATCCGCCTCTATCATGTCTATAGCCTTGTATGCGCTGTCAATATCCATATTGGCGCTGAGATTTGCGATCACTATACCGTCCTTGTTGATCTCCCTTACACGCTTGAAGGTGTCAGCCGCTTTCGGATCATCGAAGGCGATGGTCTGAGAGCCTACGGCTATTGGAATATTAAATTTGACTGCAAGGCGTGAAAGCTTCCTGTTGATCTCTCCGGTATGCTCGGTGCCACCGGTCATGGCATTTATCATAAGTGGACTGTCTATATACTTATTCAGAAAAACGTATTCAGTAGATATTTCATCGAAATCAGCCTCCGGAAGTGAGTTATTCAGCAGTACTACATCCTCAAAACCGTTACTGCTGCGAGTATTTGCATCCATGAAGCATTTTATGTGTTCATCTTTTCGCGTCTGGCGTATATTATCCATGGCATCCATTAAAACCACCTCCCATAAGTGCTAATATTTGCCTTTATTGCTTTTGTTATACATATATAATTGTATTATATCATATATGCGAAAAAAGGGCGCCCCATCCCCAATTTCCGGATAGAGCGCCCATGAAGTACATATTTGAATTAAAGCTTGAATTTTTCTATTATTCCCTCCAGGCTCACTACTATTGAATCAAGATCCTCCGCCGTACCTGAGATATCATCCATGGCGCCGGTCTGATTCTCAAGCGCTGCCGATACCTCCTGGGAGGCAGCCGCCGTATTCTGGCATATGGTGGATATCTCTCCAATTAGAGATACGACCGAGTCCTTGTTGCGATCTATCCTTCCTATGCTGTCGGCGAGACTGGCAATCTGCTCCATTGTACAGCTTATTGCCTGCCCGATCGTATCAAAGGAAGCCCCCACATTCTCCAGAGCATTTCCTGATTCGTTTATGGTCTCGGCAGTATTGTCCGCTCCTGTCTTGACACTGTGGATATCCTCCTGGATAGTGCTTATTATAACACCGATCTCCTTTGCAGATCTGTCGGTCTGCTCAGCCAGCTTCCTGACCTCATCAGCCACCACAGCAAAGCCCCTCCCATGCTCCCCTGCCCTGGCTGCTTCGATTGCCGCATTCAGCGCCAGCATGTTGGTCTGCTCTGCTATCGCTCGTATTACATTTATGATCCGGCTTATGCCTTCGGATTTGTCGGAAAGCTGATTTACACTGGCGGAAATCTGGTCCGCAGCTGCTCTGTTCTTTTCAAAGCTCAGCTCCAGTATTTTAACTGAGTCTTCCGCATTTTCACGGGCATCATTGGTCTTCTTCACATTTTCATTGACAGAACTGGTATTGGCTACAGAATTCTCTATTTCAACTGCCAATGCGGCAAGCTCCTCTGAGCCGGTCTGTGATACCTGAGCCTGCTTGGAGGCTCCATGGGCCATATCCTCGGCAGCCATTGCCACATCACGGATCGATTCAGAAGCCATACCGGAGGACCGGCCTATTGTCTGGGTAAATTCCGCTGTACTTGCGGCACTTCTCCTAAGGTCATCCAACATCAAACGCAGTTGAGTCCTCATGTCTATTACCGATCTGGCCATTATTCCGGTCTCATCCCGGTTCTCTGTCAGCTTGTCAAAGCTTGTGTCCTTTACCAGATTGAATTCTGCGGTCCTGTTGACAAGCTCTGTAATACGTGAAATCGGCCTGGATATCCTTCTTCCTACAAACAATGCAATCAATACTGAAACCGCCAGGCCTGCTGCTATGATACCCACCGCTGTGACTGTCAGTTTTTTTATACCGGCAAGCACCTGCTCCTTTGGAACATCCGCTGTCATTATGTAACCATTTAGCAAACGCTTGTAACCAAATAGCTTATCCATATTCTTATATGTATACTCTGTCACACCAAGCTGCCCTTTTGCCATTTCCTCAGTCAGAAACTTCAATGAGCCGCCTTCATCAGTGGCAAGGTTTCCAGCTGCCTCACCGCTACCCTGTGCAGCTGTACCAGTCGATTCCTGGGTCGAAGCCGAGCTGGCAGCGTCCGCACCCGCAGCTGTACCATCGCCCTCCTGTTTAAAGGATGGGCGGACTAAAAAATCATAGCCTTCATTGAGCAATGCCAGATAGCCTGTGTCATATATCTTTGTTCCGTTAATAATATTTGAGAATTCCGAGAAGTCAATATCCATACCTGCAATGCCAACAAGGGTATTGCCGGAGTAAAAGGGCACCACATATGATATCATTTCAGTTTTGAGTGTTGTATCTTCATAGGGTTCCAGCCAGACCGGCTTACCAGCCTTTACAGCCTTGTAGTAAAATTCCATTTCTTCGTTCTCAGGAGTAAATTCCTCAATTGTTCCCAAGGGCAACTCTACAAAAGTCCCATTGTTCTTTTCGTCTGCATACCATGCTCCGTATACGCCACCTGCAAACTCCGGATCGAGATACACATATGCTCCCATAGCACCTTCAGCCATTTCGCCAAAATTCCTGGTTATATCCTTTAGCTCAGCCTGATGTTTCTGCAGGTAGCTTGAATCAGTTTTCACAGCCTCAATGTCGATCATTGCATTTACTGCTGTTGCCAGTCCCTTTACCGAGGATTCGACCTCCATTATGGTCTTGTCCAGCTGGTTTGCATTGCTTTCTACGGTAAGCAGCAGCTTGTCCCTTGCCTCAGCTTCGATCAAGCCTCTGCTGGTGGTGATACATATCCCTCCGACCACTACAGACATTGCAGCACTGCAGGCTACTATCGCACATATTATTTTGAAGCCGATCGTTTTGATCCCTCTATTTTTCTCTTTCAAAGTTTTCCCTCCAAATTACAAATAGTAACGTTTTCGTTTATTGGCATGAAAAAAACACTTAATAATCTGGCTTCATCAAGTCAGTTGAATATGTAAGTGCTTCCGAAAAGTGATTATGTCAATTAATGATAAATATATTCAATACTATAATAACCTTAGTATTATATAACAGCAATAATTTTTTTCATACCTTTTTTGACACCTTCCGACATATACCTGCTTTTAATGAGATCATCTGGTATTGCAGCCTGAGTGCCTGAACAACAATTATATAACCTGCTGTATACTTCAATAGTTGAATCAAATCTTGGTTAATGTGAAGGTGAGACTTTTATGTGGTATAATTAGAAAGGTACCAGCATTACACTATACAAAATCTGCTTAAGCTCCGCTGAAACAGATTTGTGTTACCTTGATTTGCTTTGCGACGGAACAATCTACATTAGCGTAAATCCGCCGCAAATTATATAACATGAAAGGTCAAAGCCAAAATATTATGTATAAATCCAGAAAATATGAATTGGACATGTGCAATGGTCCACTTTTTCCAAAGATAATTTTGTTCTCCGTCCCTCTAATATTGACAGGGATCTTACAGCTCCTATATAATGCGGTAAACATTGTGGTCGTTGGACGGTTTGTCGGCAGCGGCGCACTTGCCGCAGTGGGTTCCACCACTTCGTTGATCAACCTGATCATCAACCTGTTTCTTGGGTTGTCCATAGGGGCAAGTGTCGTAATGGCAAAGCATTACGGTGCAGACCAGCAATGTGACGCCAATGAAACAGTCCATACTTCCATAGCAATAAGCACAGTCAGCGGTATCATCCTGACCATATTCGGAGTGTTGGCGGCAAGGCTTCTGCTTCAGGCTATGGGTACACCGGAAGATGTTTTGGAGCATGCGGTGCTTTATATGAGGATTTACTTTCTCGGCATGCCTGCAGCCATGGTCTTCAATTTCAGCAGCGCCATTTTGCGTGCAGTAGGCGATACAAGGCGCCCCCTATACTTTCTATCAATTTCCGGTGTAGTCAATGTTGTATTGAATCTGATGTTTGTCCTTGCATTCCATATGGATATTGCCGGTGTGGCAACGGCTACAGTGATATCACAATATTTATCGGTAGTTTTGATACTGCTTTCCCTGACCCACTCCGACGGATGCGTAAAATTACGGTGGCGAAAAATCCGCTTCTATAAGGATAAGCTTTTTGCAATTATAAAAATAGGACTGCCTGCAGGAATGCAGGGTATCATATTTGCACTGTCAAACGTGCTAATACAATCATCGGTCAACAGCTTTGGCTCTGTAGTAATGGCCGGAAATACAGCTGCTATGAATATAGAGGGTTTTGTTTACATGTCAATGAATGCGATCTATCAGACGGCATTGAACTTTACAGGACAAAATATTGGAGCTAAGAGGTTTGACCGGATATCGCGAATCCTGGGGGTCTGTGTAGTTACAGTTACTATTGTAGGTATCGTTACCGGCGGTTTGAGCTATCTTTTCGCAGGAAGCCTCTTGGGCATATATACTGTAGAGCCTGAGGTAGTAGCCACAGGCATACTTCGAATGGGCTATATCTGTATACCCTATTTCATATGCGGGATCATGGATGTACTGGTTGGAAGCCTAAGGGGAATGGGCTACTCTATACTTCCAATGCTGGCTTCAATTATCGGAGTGTGCGGGATCCGCATCACTTGGATATATACTGTCTTTGCCATGGATCACAGGCTGGAGACCTTGTATATCTCCTACCCTATATCATGGACGATCACAGCTCTTGTGCATTTGATATGTTTTATCTACGTCAACCGTAAATTGACTCTCAAAGAAATCAAGCAGACGGAAAGTATTTGTTAGGATCCGTTTGTAAAAATCTATCAATGCTCATAACAAACCTTTTGACAATCTGACGAAATCTATGTTAATATGTTAACACTATTATGTAAATTCCGGTATTTTCAACAAAAGTAATTAATGGAGGTTTTTATGAGTACAAATGAAACTCAAAATGTAAAGATCATAAATGCAGACCCTTCTGCATTGGGCCTGTTTGGACTGGCCATGGTAACCCTTGTGGCATCCTCTCAGAAGCTTGAATTGACCAGCGGTGTGTCATATATCATTCCGTGGGCGATCTTCCTGGGAGCTTTTGCTCAGCTGTTTGCCTGCATCAATGATTCAAAAAGAAACAACATTTTCGGTACAACTGCTTTCGGAGGATATGCATTCTTCTGGATGGGCGTAGCAATGTCATGGATGATAAAGCTGGGCGTTTTCGGCGAGAAAATGGCTGCCGACATGGATGTAAAGCAACTGGGCTTTGCTTTCATCGGTTATCTTATTTTCTCAGTTTTTATGACCATCGGTGCCATGGAGACCAATAAAGTTCTGTTTCTCATCTTTTTCCTGATCGACTTTTTATTCATTGGTTTATCCCTCAGCACCTTTGGAGTGATGCCGCATTTCTCACATGCCCTGGCTGCATATTCTGAGCTCTTTATATCTTTGCTTTCTTTCTATGGCTCAGCAGCTTGTGTCCTGAACACTCATTTCGGAAAAACCTTTTTACCGACAGGCAAGCCCTTCGGAATATTTAAGAAATAGTTAAAAGGTGTCTCTAAAGCTTTAGAGACACCTTTTTTATCTTTATTTTTTATTCCCACTCTATCGTTGCCGGTGGTTTGCTGGTTATATCGTACACTATCCTGTTTACATGCTCCACTTCGTTTACTATCCTGTTGGAGATCTTCTCAAGCACCTCGTAGGGTATCCTTGCCCAGTCGGCTGTCATGGCATCTGAGCTGGTGACCGCGCGGATGGCCACTGTATAGGAGTAGGTCCTTTCATCTCCCATGACTCCTACGCTCCTGATGCCCGGAAGCGCTGTGAAGTACTGCCATATCTTCCTGTCCAGTCCTGCTTTCTTGATCTCTTCCCTTAGGATGGCATCGCTTTCTTTTACTATATGAAGCTTTTCCTTAGTGATCTCACCCAGGACTCTTATGCCAAGGCCCGGTCCGGGGAAGGGCTGCCTGTATACCAGATCCTCCGGTATGCCAAGCTCAAGGCCTACCAGCCTTACTTCATCCTTGAAGAGGGTGTTCAGCGGCTCTATCAGCTTGAACTGCATATCCTCCGGAAGCCCCCCTACATTGTGGTGGGACTTGATGGTTGCCGCAGTTTTGGTACCGCTTTCTATTATATCCGGATAAATTGTTCCCTGTACAAGGAAATCAATATCTCCCAGCTTATTGGCTTCCGCCTCGAATACCCTTATGAACTCCTCGCCTATTATCTTCCTCTTGCGCTCCGGGTCAGATACCCCTTCGAGCTTATCCAGGAACCTTGATTCTGCATTTACCCTGATCAGGTTCATGGAGAACTGCTTCCTGAATATCTGTTCTACCTGATCTCCCTCATCCTTTCTCAAAAGGCCGTGGTCAACGAAAATACAGGTAAGCTGATCACCTATTGCCTTATGTACCAGTACGGCTGCAACAGAGGAATCCACTCCTCCGCTCAGAGCACAGAGCACCTTCTTGTTTCCCGCCATCTGCTTTATCTGAGCTACCTTCTCATCTATAAAGTTACCCATGGTCCAATCTCCGGTCAACCCGCAGATACCATAAAGAAAATTGTTCAATATCTGAGTCCCGTACTGTGTATGCTCCACCTCCGGATGGAACTGCACACCATAAAGCTTCTTTGCCTTGTGTCCCATGGCTGCCACAGGGCAGGTCTCTGTCGTACCGGTGATCTCAAAACCAGCAGGCGGAGTATCAACATAGCAGGTATGGCTCATCCAGCAGATACTGTCATTGGACACTTCCTTGAAAAGCAAATCTCCAGTGAGCTTGACCTGTGTTTTACCGTATTCCCTCTTGTCGGCCCTGGCTACCTTGCCGCCCATCATGTGCGCCATCAGCTGCGCACCGTAGCATATGCCCAGGACAGGTATCCCCAGCTCGAAAAGGCCCGGATCGCATTTTGGGGCCCCTTCTTCATATACGCTGGCAGGGCCTCCGGTGAAAATTATCCCCTTTGGGGCCTTCTTCTTTATCTCATCAAGACTTATATCGTAAGGCACTACCTCGCAGTACACCTTTGCTTCCCTCACCCTGCGGGCGATCAGCTGGTTGTATTGGCCTCCGAAGTCCAGTATCAGCACCAGTTCCTTTTTAGACATTTCACACTCTCCTTAAGTAAGTATATTAATTTTTTACTATAGGCTGTAATTGGGAGATTCCTTTGTTATGCTCACATCGTGGGGATGACTTTCTCTCAGTCCGGCTGCTGTGATCTTCATAAACTGTGTATTCTTACGCAGCTGCTCTATGGTTCCTGTTCCGCAGTAGCCCATACCTGAGCGCAAACCGCCTACCAGCTGGTATATGGTCTCTGCCAGAGGCCCCTTGTAAGGAACTCTTCCTTCAACGCCTTCCGGTACGAGCTTCTTTGCGTCCTCCTGGAAGTATCTGTCCCTGCTGCCGCAGGCCATGGCTCCCAGGGAACCCATGCCCCTGTACACCTTAAAGCTCCTGCCCTGATATATCTCCATTTCTCCAGGGCTTTCCTCGGTTCCTGCCAGCAGGCTTCCCAGCATTACCACACTAGCACCTGCAGCCAATGCCTTTACAACATCCCCGCTGTATTTCACTCCGCCGTCTGCTATTATCGGAATCCCATGCTTATCTGCCTCCTGGGCACAATCATATACTGCCGTGATCTGTGGAACGCCTACCCCGGTAACTACCCTTGTAGTGCATATGGATCCGGGCCCTATACCGACCTTTATACAGTCGGCTCCCGCTTCGATAAGCTCCCTGGTCGCTGCTGCAGTTGCTACATTTCCTGCTATGACCTGTATATACGGGAAGCGCCCTTTGATCTGCTTGACAGCCTCTGATACTCCCTTAGAATGTCCATGGGCAGTATCGATTACAACTACATCTACCTTTGATGCGATCAAGGCCTCAACCCTGTCGATCATATCGGCAGTAACACCCACGGCTGCTCCGACCATAAGCCTTCCGCTCTGGTCCTTTGCCGAATTGGGGTACTGTATGGCCTTTTCAATATCCTTTATGGTTATCAAGCCCTTGAGATAGCCCTTATCATCAACCAGTGGAAGCTTCTCTATCTTGTGCTTCTTGAGTATCTGCTCCGCTTGCATCAGGTTGGTGCCTACAGCAGCAGTTATAAGGTTATCCTTGGTCATGACCTCAGATATTCTCCTTGAGAATTCAGTCTCAAAACGAAGATCCCTGTTGGTAAGTATCCCTACCAGCCTGCCTTTTTCGTCTGTTATCGGCACTCCCGATATCCTATATCTTTCCATTAGCTCCATGGCGTCAGCTATTATATGATCAGGTGAGAGATGGAAGGGATCAACAATTACTCCATGCTCCGACCTTTTGACCTTGTCTACCTCCATAGCCTGTTTGTCAATGGACATGTTCTTGTGAATAATTCCTATTCCGCCTTCCCTGGCTATCGCTATGGCAAGCTTGGATTCTGTAACAGTATCCATCCCCGCCGACATGAGGGGTATGTTGAGCTTTATTTTCTTTGTCAGGTATGTAGATGTGTCGGTATTCTTGGGAAGTATCTCGGACTTTGCTGGAATAAGAAGCACATCATCAAAGGTCAGACCTTCTTTTAAGAACTTTTCCATCGGGATTTTACACACTCCTTTTCATATTTATCTCATATAATTGTTGGTATCAAAGCTGTAAGATTCTTCACTGCGTTCAGAATGACAGCACTGCTTTGTGGATAATGACAGAGTACCACAGTGTTGGATAGCATAATGCCGACAATAGTGAAATTGCCGGCAACAAATTCCACTCATAGTAACATGATTGAAGGTCATGTCGTAGAGACTTTCAGGCCATATCCCCGAAATTATATGAGCAACTCTAAATAATGTAGTTATTTTTAATAGTATATTTAATGCTGGATGCTTTGTCAATGTATATAGAAATTTGCAGAATTTACTGCAACTTTTCCTTCATTCTGAGCACAGCCTCGGCGTACACCTCAGAAATAGGCCTGCCCGACTGCTCAGAGGCTGCCTTACAATCCTCATACTCCGGCGAGTACTTCAACAGCTCCCCGGAAAGCCTGCCCAGCTTGCATCTTATGCTTCCGAAGGCAGTATCGACTGCAACAGTTTCCCTGTCCAGTATGGTACGGTCCAGATGTGAGAAGCGTACACCAAAGGTACTGGTATGCCTCAGCAATACCTCGACCAGCACATCCTTCCTGTCCTGGCGGCATATGACCGTAAGCTTGGTTCCCGGCCTGTTCTTCTTCATAAGCACAGAGGTAAAGAATACATCAAGGGCTCCCTGCTCAAACAGCCTATCCATAACATTCCCCAGCTGTTCTGCCGTCATGTCGTCAATATTTGTCTCTATTTCCATTACCTTATCTGAAATTTTTTTTTTGGAATTGAAAAGTATCACCCTCAATACGTTGGGAATCTCATAGGTTTTTTTGCCAAGACCGTAGCCTATCCTTTCGACCTCCTGCTCTCCTACCATGCCGAACTCATCGGCCAGACCCCTGGCTATCGCTGCTCCGGTAGGTGTGACCAATTCAAAATTCACATCGGTATAATACACCGGTACATTTTTAAGTATCTCCAAAGTCGCAGGAGCCGGCAGCGGAAATACTCCATGCTGGCACCTGACAAAGCCCCGGGACAACGGCAGGCTTGAAAACACTATTCTGTCCACACCCAGGTCATCAATACATATTGCCGTACCTATTATATCCACTATGGAATCAACCGCGCCCACCTCATGAAAATGGACCTCTCCCGCAGGCTTGCCGTGGATCCTGCCTTCTGCTTCTGCTACAAGCCCGAATATTTTGAGTGACAGCTGCCTGACTTTATCACTCAAGCCGCTGTCATTTATTATTTTCTCTATATCACTCATGTTTCTATGCACATGATCATCAGAGTGCTCATGGGAATGTCCAGCATGACTGTGTTCATGTTCATGTTCATGTTCATGGTCATGGTCGTGATGGTGATGCTGGTCATCATGATGGTGGTCATGATGGTGGTCATGATGCTCATGTTCTTCCTGATCTTCAAGCAGTACGGAGAAATCTGTTCCCGCAATTCCATTTTTCAGCTTTTTCTCTATCCTGATCCTATAGCCATCAACCTTAAGCTTCTCCAGTCCTTCCAGCAGCACCTTCTCATCTGCACCTATATCCAGCAGGGCTCCCAAGGTCATATCTCCGCTGATTCCGGAAAAACAATCGAAATATAGTGTCCTCATTTTTTCCCTCCGTTCATCCTGTTTATCATACTGGCCAGATAGCCTGCTCCAAAGCCGTTGTCGATATTCACGACACCTATGCCGCTGGAACAGCTGTTCAGCATTGTCAGAAGAGCAGAAAGTCCGCCGAAGTTCGCTCCATAGCCCACACTGGTAGGAACAGCAATGACAGGACAGCTGGATATTCCTCCAACCACACTGGCCAAGGCCCCTTCCATTCCTGCCACAGCAATTATGACATTGGCTTCAACAAGCTTGTCGGTATTCATCAGCAGCCTATGTATACCTGCTACACCCACATCATAAAGCCTGTCTACCGTATTGCCGAAGAACTCTGCAGTGACTGCGGCTTCTTCTGCAACGGGTATATCTGAAGTGCCTCCGGTGGCAACAAGTATTTTGCCGCCCGTTTTTTCTACCGGGGCTTTTGTTACTGTTATAGCCCTTGCTTTCTCATGATATATAGCTTCCGGTATCCTGCTGCTGACCTCCTGATAGGTATCTGAATCAGCCCTGGTACCAAGGACATTTTCATTATACTGAAGCATCTTCTCAAATATCAGGGCAGTCTGCAGGGGGGTCTTGCCTGCGCAGTAGATCACCTCGCCCTGGCCCTTCCTCAGCTTCCTGTGATTATCTATTTTTGCAAAATCCATTTCCTCATAGGGCAGCTTGCGCAAAGACTCCACTGCGGTATCAACAGCCAGGCTGCCGTTCTTGACATTATTCAGAAGCTCCGTTAGAAATCTTTCATCCATAGCTATTCCTCCAAAATATCCAGTATGAATATATCAGCTCAAGGTCTCATTCAGGCTTCCGGTCCTGTAGCCCTGCATATCCAGAGTCACATATTGGAAGCCCATGTCCTTCAATTCATCGCTTATCTTCTTCAATACAGCCATATCCAGTACCTTGGGCATTTCCTCAGGGGCAATTTCGACCCTTGCAATATTCCCATGGCATCTGACCCGAAACTGCTTGAAGCCCATTTTCTGCAGCAACCCTTCAGCCCTTCCCACCAGCCTGAGCTTTTCCTCTGTGATCGGCTCATTATATGGCACTCTGGAGGCAAGGCAAGCCATGCTGGGCTTATCCCATGTGCTGATACCCATTTCCATGGAAAGCTGCCTGATCTCCTTTTTCCCCATCCCACAGGCCTTTAACGGGCTTATTACCCCAAGCTCCCTCAAGGCTTTCATCCCAGGTCTGTAATCATTATCATCATCCGCATTGGTGCCGTCAAATATAACATCTATATCATGGCTTTGTGCCTCAGTTATTATCCTCTCAAAAATGGCTGTCTTGCATATATAACACCTGTCAGGGGGATTCTCTGCAAAACCGGGGATACTCATCACATCCACAGGTATAACAATATGTCTTGCCCCTGCCTGTTCTGCAAGCGCCACAGCCTCTGCCACCTCATGCTCGGGGTTGACAGCCGCCTTCAGGGTGATCGCTATAACATTTTCTCTGCCAATAGCTTCACATGCCGCTCTCAGGAGAAAGCTGCTGTCAACTCCTCCGGAAAAAGCTACAGCCACTTTATCATATTGCTGTATAAATTTCTTCAGTTTTTCCATGTTCTCCAATGTTCATATCCTCCTATGAAATCAAAAGTCCTTTGTGTTTGACGAAGCCATCTGGCTTTCTATTATAACGCCGATATTACTTTTATATAGAATACTATTACAATGAGTCCCGCAAAAAAAACCTTAATGGTGCTTCCCAGTATATACCCGACAAACATTGCAAAGCCCGAGGTAAAGGAAGCCCGTATCTGTTTGCCGTAATACAGCTCTCCGGTTACGACCCCCATAAGCTGACCTACTATCATTCCGGGTATGCCCAGGAGTATAAGTCCCATTATACTTCCGATCGCACCGCCTATGAGCCCGTACTTGGAGGCTCCGAATTTCTGGGCCGTTATCATCCCTCCTATATACTCAACGGCAGAGGCTATAGCTGTCAGCACTCCGAAGAAAACCAGGTTCCCAATGGTTATTACCTGAAAGCCGGTACTCCACGCATAAAGCAAGGTCCCCGCAAATACAAGAGGGACTCCCGGCAGTACAGGCATAAATACTCCCGCAAGTCCTACAAGCATCAATATTGTACTTAATATAAGAAATATACCGTTCATCTGCATCACCTGCAATTCTTAACTGTCGAATTCTGTATATTTGTTTAATATATACTATACCATATCAAATATGGAATAATACACATCAATTGTATTTAGTATTCAACAACGTGCAACCTAAGCTTCACACCTAGGGCATTTCTGATAGTACCATGAAAACCGTGTGCCACACTTACAGGTCCATTTATCCTTCATATGCTCCAACCATTTTTCTTCACCGAGCTCCCTCAGCAAATTAAGGTTGTTTATTGCTTCGCCATGATGCGGCTTTCCATCATTATTGAAGCTTGACACCTTATCACAGGGGAAATCCCCGCATTGACCGCAATGTTCGATTTCCTTGCTGATCGCACAATCTCTCATTGCACATTCTCCGCAAATGTTTTCCAGCCTGCAGCCAGGACAGAATTCCACAGGTTCATCCTTCAGCCGGTCATAATATGAAGGCATGCTGGTAACATGCTCCTTGTTTTTTTCCTCAAACGCAACCTTGAAGCTGCAAGCTCCGCAATACAATCCACAATATGCTATTAATTCACTTGCCATAATAATAACTACCCCCCGAAAAATGTTCCTATTCTATCTTCCTGTTTCTTTCAACTATCTTCACAGCCATTTCAAAAAGTATTGGAATACCCTCTTTATCCCCATATTTGACATTAGCACAGCCCTTACCGAATTTTGCTTTGGGCAGCAAGCCTTTTAGCTCCTCTATCATCTCAAAATCTATGGTATGAAAGGAAAAATGCTCCTTGGCCACTGAAAAGGCGATGTATTGCTTGTTGAACTTGTAGGTAGGGATCTGATATGAGATCACTTCCTTTGCCTCAGGGAAGTTTTCACGCATGAAGGTCACAAAAGTGGAAAGCCACTCCTTCTTCTCACCCTCATATTTGTCGATATACTCATCTATTGGATTCATAATGTCATTGTTCTCCTTTACCTATCTATTTTATAATAAATCTCCATATCCCGATTGTAACACAGATCATAAATATATCGAATAGCATACTCTGAATCACTATGTTTCGGTCATGACTTTTCTTGTAGGACAAATAATTCAATGTGCCTGTATTTATTATCAGACAAGATGTATACAAAATAAAAATATACAGCATCCCGTGCAATATATTCAGATCTTTAGCAAAAACTGCTGCTCCAATAAAAATAAAGAGGGCTATCCCGATCCTGGCCAAGGTCGGCATTTCCCCTTTCCCGTGCTTGATAATATAAGGATAGTAGCTGCCTCTTTTATACATCAGTATATCATGTACTATTGAATAGCCCAGTATGGCGGTCAAAGCTATAAGATACAGATATCCACTCAAACGGCTCCCCCCAATACAACAGATTCCTGATCCCCGAACATCTGCCTTTGCACCTTCTTGGGGAAGCTTCTTATGACTTGTTCATAGGAATGGTCTATCATGCTATATAATACCCAATCGTCGATCCTGTTAACCCATACAGTATTACGATGTGGCTGCTGCAATGGAGGGCAGTGATATCCTCTTACCACTATGTCAGGGTATTGGCTGCGAAAAAAATCTGCAAGTGTGGGCTCACACTTCAATGTGATCCTGTAATTGTCTTCCCGGGGATATATCTCAGCAAAAATCTTCCTGTTTATCTTGATGCATACCGGCTCCTTGCCGAAAGGAAAATCCACATATGCCTTATCCTTGCTGCAGCAGTATTGGATCAATGCTTCAGGACTTATCACATTCATGTCCTCCTTATGTGAATATTAATATATTACCACTGATTCATATGAATTCTCTCTTCCAGCTTCACTTCCTTCTGCTGAAGGTCCTTTGCACCGGTTGCTTTGTAGCCGAAGGGTATTATAGCCGCCACCTCCAGCTCTGCAGGGATGCCAAGCACCGCCTTGACAGAAGGCGTATTCTTTGGTATGAAGGTGACTCCGAACACGTCCTTTTCAGCCAGGCTCAGCAGTATGTTCTCAATGCAGCACCAAATAGATGCCAGGCAATTGAGGTCATATACCCGTTTGCTCTCAATGACCTGTGTCTTTGGCTTATACACGGGCACAAGCAGCTCCGGAGCTGACAGTATCATCCTTTTCTGCTTTGGAATGGCATCCAGGTACATCCTGCCGGCTAGTACATCAAAGCCTTCAAAAGCTTTTTCCAGTTCCTCGTCAACGCCTTCAATCATTTCTTCAGTCTGTGTCAGTGCAAGCCGTTTTTTCATGTCCCTGACAAGTATGAAATCCCACTCCCTGAGATGATTGTAGCTGGGCGCTTTCAGCCCTGCATTCAAGGCCTCCTGGATGATCGTCCACTCAACACCTTTATCCGAAAAATCCCTTATTGTCCGCCTCTTGTCTATAACGTCCCTTAATTCCATAGCTTAGCCCCCTCAATTACTTCTCTTTTTCCATTTCCCTATGTGCATCTATTACCGCACGCTTCACTACATAATATAGCATAGCAAACCCTACAGCATAAATAACAAGCTTAAAAAGCACCCCGGGTATCACCCACATAATATTGCTCATCTGCTCTCCTCCTTAAGTTCATAATAAATACATAAAGTCATTTCTTGACCATCACCAGTTCATCCAGCTTGAACTGCTGGCCCGGCTTTACATCTATGATCAATTTCATTTTTTTCTCAGTATCTGGAATATCCACAACTATATCATTATAGCAGCTCCATTTGTACTCCAGATCTTCTTTGTACTCCTTTACAGTGCCGCCAACCTGTACCTTTATATCCAGGGCGGATGCCCCTGAGACCTTTCTGGCATAGAAGCTGAACCTCATGCCCTGGCCTCCAGTCTTTTCAATTCTGAGAAATTTGTCAAAGGAAACAACCAGCTGTTGGTTCTTTCCGCTTTCGTTTCTTACTACAAGTGCACTCTCACTGGCAATATAGTCTTCGTCTATCAGCTCCGTATAAAGCTCTCCCTTTGACCATCGGACATCATAACCATCAGAGCGACCTTTTTCAGTAATACTGAAGCCCTCATCAAAAACCTGCTCATACAGTGCTTCATAATAGTGTTTGACCATCTGCTGTTTCCTGCCATTTCCTGCCCATGCAACAGACAGGGCGACAATCACAAGGATCAGCAGCACCAGTATGAAGTAGGTTTTCTTCTTGATTCCCAATCATAATACCCCCTAGAAAAATCGTATCTGCCCAATTTTTGTTGCTCTATCCATTATACGACAAGTGACTTACTGTTTAAATATTCCAATATATAAAAAAATATACTTTTCATATGATAAGGACATTTGACTAAAAAGCCAATAGTCTATAAAAGCAGGTGCGCCCTCTGACAAAATTGAGGAAGTCACCTGCTTTTGCTTTACACTATTAGATATTTCTTCATATGTACTCTTCGATCCTAGAGCTGAGATATGTTCAGTTCTACATATTCGGAATCTATCCAGAGGACCACTTTTTCAGTCGTAAACTTCAATATACAATAGTTTGGATCTTCAGTTCCCTCCGGAAAATGCTCTATGAACCAGTCCAGCCACATAGCTTTTTTGATCTCCGCCTCTGTGAGTATCTCCACCTTGCCCATCAGAGTGACGTTATTGCTTCCGTCGCAATAGCACAGACCAGCCTTGTTATTCTTTTGGATGCATCTCGCCTTACCGGAGCACAATCCTGTCGCAAACCAGGCATACTTTATCCCTTCAGTTTTAAGGTTGGATATTGCCGATGTTCTGGGGAACCCATCCTCATCAACCAGTGAGATTATTGCATTTTCTTCTGCCCTCATTATAGACTCCGCCCTGGCAACCAGTTTATTTTCCATATCAGCTGCACACTCCTTCATGGAACGCATATGACTCCAAGCACATGCGACCTTTCTTATACACCATGTTATCATACCGAACAAGACAACTATATGTCATGTTCATAATTGCTGAAAATATTTTTGTCATATCTTTTATCTCAGTTTCGTAGCCCTGTCATCAATATCGCAGTCGAATCAGTACTATTCAAAAGCTTGTCCACCTGAATGCCGAATAATAAAGCACCAATGTCTTTTTAACGATCAACATTAGTGCATACTCGCCACAAATCATATGTCTCAAAAAACTTCATAGCAATAAGGGCAGCAATAAGTATCTTCCACATCCTTGTTGCTGTCAAACCTCATTGGCAACCGTGCTTTGCAGTGTGGGCACTTCCAATACTTCACGGATATAGTGTAATAGGCCGTCAGCAAGATCGCTCCGAGAATAACCATAAGGTATTCCTTCAGAATCATACCAAAGAACCCTGCAAGAATTGAAATAAACAAGCACCATATACTAAGCTTTCGAAGCTTTTTTATACTGTTTGCTTCATGCATAATGAATACCCCCTCTGTTCAAACGATGCATTGCTCTGATATGCACTGCCGATTTATATCTGCAGTCCCCACACCGGGTTTCAGCGGCAATCCTCATTTAATATCTATTCAGGATGTCACTGTTTCAGAATCTCACCGGTAGAATTTCAAGACATTTTTCCTGGATCAACAGGCTACCTATTACATTATATGACAAGTGTCTTTCTATTCAAATGATCTAATATATAATAAAAGCTACCGTTTATATAAAAACACCCCGGAAGCTAAAAAAAGTATCCGGAGCTGTTAACATTTATAGTAATTCTTCCATATCAGATCATAGGTTGCATTTAACTGCCGATAAACTCCCGCAACCTATAGAGCTGTCTTTTGCAAGCCAGCTTTATCAAGACCATAATCTTCCCAGCAAAGCTATTGTTTCAGCAATTCCAATGTATGTTTGATAAGCTCAGTATCGCCCCATTTACCATGCCCGGGTATAACGATATCGGCATCTGAATACTTTTCCAGTAACCTGTCAAGCGAAACAGGCCACTGCTCTATGTTTGCATCGGCTGTACTCCCCAAGCCCTTCGAATCTAGCTCCTTGACTATACAGCCCCCAAAAAGGATCCTCTCTTTTGGCAGCCATACAACCAGATTATCAGTTGAATGTCCTTCACCGGGATAAAAAACTTCAAGGGAAAAATCTCCTATTTTGATATTCTGATCGGCATCAAGAGACGGTTCTGGCTTCTTGTATCCATTTTTCCCTGCAAGCTCAGCAGTCAGGGCAGTGCTTCTGACTTCGATACCATTATCGAATAATGAATTTATTCCGCCAAGCCTATCATCATGGGCATGAGTTATAACAGCCAGGGAAAAATCCTTACCAAACTTTTCTTTTGTGAGCTTTATAAGCTCCTTTGTCTGATCATCGTTCCATGGAGTATCGATCAGGACCAGAGCATTTGAAGCCTCTATAACCATCCCATTAGATGGCGTTCTATATCCGTTGAAGTCTGCATAAGTTGTATGCACCCATATATTATCCCTCACCCTATAAAGCTCAACATAGCCGGAAGCCTCCGTGCCACTCTTCGATACCTGTTCTTCTATGGCGGTGTTTTTGGATGCGTCTCCCGTTGTTGTGCAGGAGACAAAAATAGTAGTTATATAAAGCAGTATAACTGATAAATAAATCCTTTTCATACAACCTCCTAAACAGATGATAACTCTTCAATCCTAGCTGTTATCTTGCTATATATCCTGATCATGTGCGGTTCATTGGAAAATTTATCGATTTGTTCAATAGGTATCCATTGTACTCCGCTGTTTTCATCCGGTTTGACAACAAGCGGCTCGTTTTCGTCAGCTTCAAGCAAGAAGGCAATAGATATGTGGAGATGTGGAGCTACATACTCTCCTCTTCTTGCATGCCCCAATACAGGTATGATGTCCAATGACGCAATATCCTTACCAATAAGCCGAACATTCTGCACTCCTGTCTCTTCCTTTACCTCATTGACTGCAACACTCAACAGATCCTCCTCACCGTCAGCATGTCCGCCTGTCCATGACCAGGAATTGAAAATATTATGATGGACCATCAATACCTTATCCCTTTTCCGGTTCACTACAAATGCCGAGCTTGTCAGGTGAGCAATTTTGTTGCCCCTTGTCAATATATCATCAAAAACCCCCATAAGGTTTACTACGATCTCTTTGTCCTTCTCTTCCTGCTCATTGTACGGTTTGTAATCCGTTACAGCTTTGATCCAGTTCATGCCGTGCCCGCTCCCTCCACCAACAGCTATTTCTGTCATATAATCACACCCTGCGATTTAACATACTGCAATATAATCCATCTTCTATATGCTGTGTTTTACACATATGACAAGTATTCCTGTGCACATCCACAATATTTCCGCACTCCCTGCACGCCCATCGGGCTGTCTCAGCCTTCAAGAACTCTTCCATCCCTTGCTGTTTTATACTCTCAAGGTTTTCGAGCATACTCATGTGATACTTTGTCCGATACCGTTTATCCAACTGCTTCAGCCTACGGCATGGATATTTATCACACTCGTAGCATAAGCCGGAGCTATTGCTTTGTATAGTAGTACAGTTCTTCATTATGCAGCTTTTACAGTAAGCCGGTTTGTTGATATCCTCGCTGTTGCAGCCCCTGCATTTGTTCTTCTCACGCTGGTAGGCCATACAAAGCCTGCAATTCATGCCACATGGAGCAATAAGCTCAGCCCTCATGATATCCATAAAATCACCTTCCTACCCTACTCTATTCTGCTGCAGCACCTATAAAGATAGAAGCAACCATATCATTCTCCAAAGTAAAAATCAGTCCACCGTATACAGTTCCTGCAACTATTGCTGATGGATCTCCATTATTCTCCTCAATGTCGATTTCTTCTTTGTATGCATTCAGTACTTCAGCTTTTGTGCTTCCGATACCTATACCTCTGCTTGTTTTCAATATGCATAGCTTTTCTAGTTTTACCGAGTAAACAACCTGTTTGCTTTCGTCATTTTTTCTAAGCCCTAACTCTATGCCCTTTGAGCTATAGTACCAGGTCTGATGCTCCAGCCCGTCGGACCCCCATACAGCCGGTTCAGATTTCTTCTCTGGTTCGCCTAAAAACTTGACAACCTCCGCATCAAAAAACGAGTTGTTCAGAATGAATGCTGATTCTGCAGCTACCAGCCTAAAACCGATTTCAGCATAATCGACCTTTGTGCCATTTGCTTGATTGGCAGCGGCTTCAATATTCGCCGTGGCATTTTCCGATTCATCCATCTGATTTGCGACAAACAGATATACTCCGTTTTTCTCACGTAAGGTAAGTACCTTGTAGCCATCGCCAAAAAACTCATCCTGGTAGAAAAGCCTTACTAGATCACCTTCGCGCTCACCTCTGGAAAAGCTGATCTGACCCCGGTAGTTTGTATCACCATGAAAGTGATAGTATGCATCATACTGGGAAAGAAACACAAAATGGTCAAGTCCAATTTTGTTGGTGTCTGCAAGGGTCATGCCCCTATATTCTGAAAGTACTTTATTCACATTTGAGCGGCTTATTTTATCACAGCCGCAAGGAA
>CAZNMO010000057.1:0-23026 GCA_964574195.1 uncultured Clostridiaceae bacterium
TCCAGCTTATCATTCAAGTATACAAGAAACTTTTCTTCCCTGTCATAGCCCGTCCCTCTATTGATAAAGTACTCCACTACATAATAATCCTCGGTGCAGGTCTCTTCATTATAATCCTCATCATAAATCTCTTTATCGGTCAACTCCTTATAAAGCTGGGCCATTAAAGCTGATTTGCCAATGCCCATATCACCGTAAACCATAAGAAATCCTCTATCAATGGATCGAACTAAAGTCTTAATTTGCCTTCTAAGCTCGTAACGACCTTTATATACCTTTGTCAAATATCCTACCCTAAATTGAAACTCATTCAAAAACTCTTCCTTCCAGCTGTCTATATCTATGACAGATAAAAACTCATCCTTTATACCTGACTCAAGAATTCTTTCTGATATAGGATAATTTATATATGTGACCGCCTTAATATCATCCCACTTAATCAGGTCATTAAAGAAAAATAATGAGGTATCCAGAGTATTTTCATTGCCTTTCCTATTGAACATGAATGGAAAAACATCAACCAACGCTCCTTCCCTTGTTATGATATACGGATGTCCTTCCTTGATATCCTGATAATTGTCATATAGCTCCTTTACCATTTCCTCAGTAAGAAAGTCCACTCCTTCCGTGACATTTCTATCTAGTACGGCTAACCCCTTATCCAGCTTTTTGAAAACTGCAACTGTTGTGTCTGAAAAAAAGCTTGAACTCAGGAGCTCCTGAAGAAGTGGTTCATAAGTCTCTATATATTCCCGGCATTTTTCATCGGAAGGAGCACTTCCATGATATATCTGATTCCTAAAATTTATTGGATTGCATCTCTGACTGCTGATCTTTTCTCTATCCCAATCATAGTAATAGTCATAAAACCCTGGAATAGCAAGCTTGGGGCTATATTCATAGTTATGCCTTTTACCTATTTTCCTTAGCGAACCTCTCTTATTGCCGGCTAAACCATTTTTTCGCATGTATTTTCCATCTTTATGAACATAGCATTCCAACAACACTTTCTGCTGGCCCTTGTCAACTAACTCCATGCAGCTTTCAAATTCATTCTCATCGTACACCGCGGTGATTGCAAGATCATCGATTATCGCTCTGCCTATACTTTGCCAAGTACCAAGCGAGGGTGTTTTCAAGCCCAGCAAGAGAGTCCTTCTGATAAAATCAGGTGCTTGTCTGACCATAAGATAATTACCGATTATATAGCTTGTATGAGTCTTAATTATTGCTTCAATAATGTTAATTATCTCATTTACTTTTCTAAGCGGCTGCTCCTCTAACTCATATTTCTTCACCATGTCATTGATCTGCGGATGACTGGTTCTTACAAGTCTCATCAATACAACCCCTTTTATAATTTTTTCCTGCAGTTTTTGCATTTTTTCAGAATCCTAGTTCATACATTTTGTTTTTGCTATAAATTCCCGAAGTATGCTGATATCATTACCAGTGCCGTCTTCCAAACTGTCCAGAATGATGATATAGTCAAGTATTGAACTGTTAACATTTTTCTCTTTCATACCGCTGTATATTAAAAGCAGCCTTTCTAATATTTTCTTGTATTCCTGCTGATTCTTGTCCAAAAAATACGAAAGTGCCTTGCTGGCTATAATACCCATCTTCTTTATCTTCAGCGTCAGCTCCTTTTCACTTTCGCCAATGATCTCGATCCCCAAATTGTAAAATCTGTTCCCATTTCCCGTTTTACCAATGTATATACAGTAATCTCCCATACACCAGTAGATATCCTCCAGAGGGTGTACCTGATGATACTCATTCTTAAAGGATTCTACATTTACTCTCTTCCCATTTACAAGACAATCATACAAGATCTTACTTATCTCCTCACCCCGCTGCCTCGCATATGACATTATCCTTATATAACACAGGTATTTGTAGATTACATCCCTGACAGGCCTGCCGGACAGCCTGTCAATAAAAAGCTCTATAGAAGTCGGACCGGAATAATCTATCCATTCGGAAGCCAGCAGGCAGGACAGGGCTTCGTTGAAATTTCCCGCCTCACACTCTGAAAAACATAGATTCACGTTGATTCTCTCTATATCAATCCTGTTGGAAAAATTTTTCTTAGCTTTCTCGTAATCACTTCTGGCCTTTTCTATATATTCAGGAAAAGTGTTGATACGCATTGTCCATGCCTGTATTCTTGTCCCATAGGCTTTTGCCAGCATCTCATTCTTCTCACAGATGGCATTTTCTCTTTCAAGGTTATCGACAATTGTAAACAGCTGATCAATTTGCTCAAGAGATTCTATGACCATGGATATATTCTTAAGGCTACTGTTCAGATCCAGCATGTTTTTCTGGTGGATGGCCTGTCTATTCTTATAAATAACATAATACTTTATCCTCTCAAAAACATCCTCCAGCTTGTTTATCGCCTCCAAAAACAGCTTGTCTTGATGCTCAGCTTCTATACTGCCTTCATGTGTATAAATCGTATACAAATACAATATTACATCCAATACAAATTCAGGTGCTTTCAGGTTATTCTTTTCAAGCTTTGGTATCAGTTCATTCTGAAAGCTCTCCAGCACAGGTTTAATTGCTTTGTTGTTCTTATCTACTTTGATGAGAGCCTCCACCTTATTAATAACACTCTTAAGGTTAACTTTAAGTCCAAATTCATCATAAGCTTCAAATCTGTGTAAAATGCTGTCTACATACCTATCCTTAACATCCTTCAGTTCATCATTGAAGAAGGTCTCAAACAAAGCACTGCCCAAATCCCCTTCAGCAATTCGCTTATCCATGGTAGCATGCAGTTCCTTGGGAAATACTGTGAAAATGTTCTCTTTGCTATATAGCTGCTGAATTAGCTCCTTCTCTTGTCCATTGAACTTACCAGAGGTTCTGGTCAGATAAGTATTGCAAACACAATCAGCAACCATAAGCCTAATATTCTCTCTGGCATCGCCGAATTCAATTCTATATTTCCAGTAAACTTTTTTTGTCAGCACATTTCTTGCCAACCCGAGTATTACCTTCTCTTTAAGTCTATCCTTATACTCCTCTGGCATCAGTATGCCCCTGCCTTGTACAGTGTTTTTCCTCGTTGCAACAAGAATATCCAATTCAAAATCGCCATATTTTGCAGATAACTTCAGTAGCAGCTGTATGATACCTTCTGTAAGGATATTCAAATAAGTTGTATCGCTGTCCAGTATAAGCAGTCTTTCATGGTTTTCAAATACTATGAAATTAACGTCCCGGTCACTCAGAGCACTCATTACAGCGGTATTATATGCCCCATCCTCCTCCGTAAAATGAATTCTGTCCTTACCGATAATGCTCTTTATTTCTGTATCATTCAAGGTACCTTTTCTTAAAAGCACCCCGCCCACCAAGGACGGGTTGTAATACATTTTTGCATTGTCGCTTAAAAAATCACCGCTTTCATCCAACCACAGCTCCAATTCCGTTAATGGCATACTATACCCCCCAAAAGTCATATGTCAAACAATGTTTTTCGTTCTTAATTGTTTATACAAATTACTAATAATTTCTACAAGAATTGTCATACATCCTTCATTTTCCCAATATTATTATTCGTGAATCCACTGTATCTCATCTATAGGCAAATACGCACCTAAGTGCCATTTCCGGCGCTGTAGCAGGAAAACCCCGCCTTCTGCCCAAATGTTGCATTATCTTGCAAATAAGCTATACTTATGATAAACACTAAATATCCATAAATCCATAAGCTTATAACTACTATGGAGGTGCTGAAAATGGACGAATCTACAAGCAAAAGCAGCAATAATCCGATTGAACTGCGAACCCGGCGTTGGGAGCATTTCGTTCAATCTACAGGGCTTAACGATTCTGCTCTTTACTTGATGAGATGCATAACATATGTGGTGCTGATATCAATAATAGTTGGTAATCTCATAGTTACAGCTTTGGTGACCAGTGTTACCTTGTTGACACCCTTTGTAATTACTGGCATTACATGTTTATTTAAGGTTTGGTTGATGAGGTTTTTACCCAGAACAGTTTTCCTGAATCGTATCGGATGGCTAGGAGCTCTCGCATTTGCGAGTCTTTTCAATACTCAAACACAACTTCATATAACATATCAGATATTCCCATTTTGCAGTACAATCCTAACTTATATCTTTAGGTTACTGGCAGCAGTTGGGATTATTAGTACTGGTGTCCTTGCTTATATCGTATTCAATGCAGTTATTAAGAGTATTCTGAAGTATTTACAGCTGAAAAAAGAACAACCAGCAAGGAGGGAATAGGCGGTGTATAGAATGTTCAGCCAAAGTCTTGCTAATTTTATACAATGCATACAAAAGCTGGAATATGATAGCAATCAGTTCCCAAAGCTCTACGATAATGATCCTATACCAGCCATACTCCTTCTTGCAGACCCAGATCAATATCAGAGAGAAAAAGAGGCAGGTTCGCATCATTACAAAGACTGCAGCAACTTAGTCTATCGAGTCAGCCAAATCAACCACTGCCGACATGAAACCCTGACATACGAATTAAATGCATTGGGCTATGATTCTGTAGAGTGCAAGGGTATTAATGAGAATAAGGTTCTCGACCAACTTGCCATAATCCGATTATTACTATCCTCTCTATTCTAACGTAACCAGATTGTCTGAATCCGGAAAACAAATGCCAGGTACAGAACAAAGAACACATTCAATTACTAATAAGTTCTTAAGTTCTCTACCTGGCACAGTAACCTTATTTATACTCCCTGAGGATTCTTTCCAGCTTTTTATTCATTCTTTCCTCAGTTATTTGTCCTTTTTTATAGTCCTCTATCAGCTCCAGTATTTCTTCCCGATCTTCTTCACTGCTTATTGAATGAATCCAATCTTCAACTTCATCATAAGCGTATGATTTTTTCTCATTTTTCAACACTTCATCCAAAACGAAAACACTTTTTAGAGAATCATGCAGCCTACTGTTCTTTAGCTCTGCCCCATCTACACTTAGGATGTATGTTATATAATTTAGCAGGTAGTCCCTTAATAGTTTCTGATCATTCAAGACATATGGTATGACTGTACTTGCAACCACAGGAAATTTATCCAGATACTCATTGGAATAGACCAGCAAAGCTTCGTAGAAGAACTTTTTCATATAATATGTATCTATGTTTTCCTCTGCTGTCTCAATCCAGTTCCTGATTGTTTCTGCATTATCCTGTGCTGGAATGGCAGAAATCAAGCTTATTATCGGACTTTGCTTGTAAGTCATATCATCAATGATCATATTATCCAGCCGAATCAACAGCTCAATGTCATTCCTCCTGATAAGATCACGTGTCAAGCCTATCGTAATATCCTGGATATAAACCTGTTCTTTAATTCCTTCAGCCCATGTAAAGAACTCTTCTTTTGCGGCTGTATGGTACTTGTGCTTAGCCAGTCCGCACGTGTATTTAGTCTTTTTTTCACCTTCCCCTGTAGTTACTTCTTCCTCAATAACCTCATCTCCATTATATCCCTCTGAAAATTCCGCTTTGCTTATATCCCTATAGCTTATGAGTTTTTTAAACTCCTGCTTGAATTCTTCTACCTGCTCCCTTGATACAACTGGTCTGGACGACTCCCTGTAAAACAAATCCTCCAGAATCCTTTCTGCTCCCTTTATATCTTTATTTTTGTATAAACAATCGCTCATAGCAGCTATTTGTTCCGGATGTTTCCCCTTTTCCAGCCTGTTATACCACTTTAAAGCTGAAGCAACATCATCTGTTCTCAGGTACAATTCTATAATATAGTTTACCAGCCACTCTCCTATATCTGTACCCTCATACATATCAGCCCCTCTTTGCAAATCCTCCAAGAAGTCTGTATCAATAGATTTTCCCACATATCTCAAGAGGTCAGCCAATCGGATTCCTCTTACATTTACACCAGCCCCTAGATATAAAACAATAGCATCCACAAACCTCTTTTTTTCTAATAACCTCTCAAACAGCCCCTTGTATATCTGAAGTGCAGCCATACGGCGACTCTTATTCCGAGCTGTCTTCAAGGCTTTTTCAACATCCTCCGGCTCCTGTTTGCTGGCATCAAAGTCTGAAAGTACTTCACTTACTATATATTCAGTTGATTTTGTGCGGTCCTTCAGTTTCTCCTGAACTTCCAAACTGTCATGAATATCTTTAAAATGTGTATAGAGCGCTGAATTTGCGGGAAGCTCCTTCATCAATGCTTTTATGTCTATCCTGAAACTCTTTTGAATAAAGGAGCTTATTATATTTAGTACAAACGCGTCATTTTTATAGTAATCAGCTATTTGTACTATTTTATCATACCTTACGCTGCTCTCCTGAATGTTAGAATAGATAATAGAGTTGAATACCCCCTCATATTGAGAAATATGAATGAACTCTTGCAGCAATTCACAGCCTTTGTCAAGAAATCCCAATGCGTGAAGCTCTACAATAAAATTGTTCATTATGCCCTTCGATTTAGAGCTTTTACGATATTCAACCATAGCGGGATAGAGAATCTCGTTAAAAATCCTATCCCCCTTATCTGGTAAACCATTCTCATATAACGCAATCACCAGATCTCCTATGTTCTCCATCATGATCCGCTGATCGGAACAGCTTGACATCTTATCTCCTGCCAAGTATTCATTTATCAGCTGCTCAATGCTTTCGAGCCTGCTTGTTTCAAGCAAAGCTTGTATCACTTCATAAAAAGGATACCCAAAGCCACACCCTATATAAGATTTCTCTGCCAGGTCAAGCATCTTGCCCAATAGCTGCTCATCCCATTGCCCTGTTCTGTCATATACCAGCTTCAACAGCTTTACACCGCATTTGCTTGCTATAGATATGTCGGTCATTGCTTCTATTACATTAATGCAAAGCTTAATACTGCAGCCCTTGTCAAGCAGATATTCATTTATACTGTGAATATAGCTATAAAAATGCTCGTACCTCTCATAATCGGCTTTACAGTATCTATACTCAGCATCGATAAGCTTTGAAAAGTCCAGTTTATAATTTATACAGCCCTCTATAACACTGCCAATCACAAAGGAAGGCAAAGGCACATCACTTTTTACCAGGTCCAAATACAGTTCTGACTTATCAAAACAAGCTTTTACGAACTCCCTTTTCTGTTCTCTTGTGATGTGTTTTGAATTAAAGGTATGATGAAGTAGAAGCATAAAAAGACTTTTCTTTTCTTCCCCTTCGTATATCAATATTCTGTGGGATGCCTTATTTAAAGTATCAAGCTTGCCATCGTACATCCATCTGAATATATCCGTATAAAGCTTATTCTTCTTTTGATGCAGTTCAAGTGCTTTCACTGAGGTCTGAATCAGGGCATCAGATTTGCCCATGCCGGCAAAGAGCTTGCAAGCATCCTTATATAACTGGAAGCTAAGCTCAAATTGATCTGTCAGTTCTATCTGATACTGGATATAGTTCTCAGAGCTGTCTCCAAGGACCAGTTCCTGCATCTCCTGATACATTTCCAGCTTTTCAAGATGATATGAATAATATTTTGCAGCATAGCCCCTTATATTTTCTGATAAGTATTGCTTGCTCAAATGCTCCTTCCATTTGCAACAGAATTTGCTTATATAATCATGTGCCCTGTCGACCTCTTCCTTTTTTACTGAAGTCAGGTATTCCCTGAAGCTTTCATGAAAAAGCTGATATTGTGACTTTATGGCATTATCTTCTACCAATACCTCCCTTAAAGACCTAAGGGCTCTGTGCAGCTGCGATTCATCCTTTCCCAGACATAATCCGATAAACATAGGACTCACATACTCACGTGCCGCAGCTATTATATACAGAGCGGACAGTATGGTATCACCCTCTGATGCTTCAGCAAATCTTGCTATGATCTCATCATAGAGTGATAGCAGGTTCTCTGGAATCTGATCAATACAATCGATACTTCTATTGCCTTTTTCTATATCCAAACACAACAATTTTACATACAGCGGATTACCTTCTGACTTCTTCAAGACTTCCTCTACATATTGGGCTCTTTTGTTTACCTCGTATTTATTGGCAACTTCATAGAGCATCCCCTTGATATCCTCGGTCTTCAACCCCTTTAGAAGCTCCAGTCGCCTATGCTCCACGGGGAGCCTGAAAAAAAAGCTTTCTACATCAGCTGTCAATCTGCTGCTGTATATTATCAATATATTTTTGTAATTCCGCGTAAGCAGATAAGACAACATATTGTGATTATCCTTTGTTACACCTTCATCTAAACCATCTATAAAGATAATGAGTTTTTTATCAATGACATTCGATAATATGTCAAGCTTCTGGTACAAATTCTTTAAATCCGTTTCAACATCTTCAGTATACTTGATATTGGTATTACAAATTTCATCAAGTTTTCTGTGCATGTATTCTAGATACTTCTTTTCCGGCCTACCTTGAGTATTTCTGTGAATAAAGTATTCTATTATATGCAGATCTTTTTCTTTATCGGCCCGCAGCTCCTCAATGGCCTTTGCCAGCAATGCTGATTTACCTACACCAGGGCTTCCGGACAGCAAAAGAAAGCCTTCATTTTTTATGTCTATAAAGTCAAATACGGTCTCCTTTTCTTCTATCCTTCCTTTAAAGGACTCAGACAACTCGTTTATTCTCTGCTGAAACTCATCCTTTAATTTATATTCCTTCCATTCAACAATATTGATAACCTTAAGAAAGCTCTCATAGCAATCGTAGTTTTTACGCAGCTTTGCATCGGGATAGTTTAATAAGCATATCTCTCCCTTGTTCTGCTCGAAATTCTTCAAATCATTAAGGAAGTAGAAATTATGCTCCAGGTTCTGTTCACTATCACTTATAAAGTGCAGCAACGGGAATAAATCAAGCTTATGCTTGTCTTCCCTTACAAGATACACTCCCCCCGGTTGATTTCCATCCTGTGTACCTACTTCTACCGATGTTTTGTGAAGCCACTTCTCATTAAGCATTCTGCTGAGCAAAGGCATATACGCCTGAATATCAGCCAGGCACTCTTCCTCAGAAGGTGTTCCTCCGTGCGCATAGATATTCCTGAAAGATACAACATCTTTCTTGGGATATTTTTCTCCGGCCTTAAGGTATGAATCCCATTGCAGGTAATGTTCCAAAAAACCTTGTGCTATAATGGAAGGACATAGCTTAAAGCTGTCCAAATACTGAAATGCCTCAACCAATCGTTTTTGAGCATTGGGGATTTTTGATACAGCCTTGTAATTGATCTGGTAGTCAAATCCTTCTTTCTGATAGCAGCTTTCAATTATAGAAACCTGGCTCTTCCGGTTGAGTTTATTCAAAGCCCATAGGTATTCATCCGTGCTTAAACTTTTTCTGATTACCATATCTTTTACTGCTTCCCTTGCGAACAAACACCAGTGCCCAAGTGAAGGGGTTCTCAGTCCCCATGCAAGCAAGCTTTTCATTTCATCAGACATATCATTAAGCTCAAAATATGAAGCCATAATTGCAGCAGTATGGGTTTTAATAATAACTTCGAATAAATCTATCATGCGATGTACTTTTCTAAAGGCAGAACCACTCTCCTGCTCAAACATTTCAAGCATTTCGTTTATCTGGGGATGCTTTGTCTTTATTAGGACTAAATTTCCCATTATTAACTCCTTACCTTGTACATTAAGCATATTTCCTTATAATCCTGGATAATTTCCTCCCGCAGCCACTTCGGCTCCTTCACAATGGCCGAGGACCCGAAGCCCAGCATCCAGCGTTTGAAATCCTCCATGCCTACCAGGCAGCCCTTGAATTTCATAGAACCGTCAGGCATGGGTATGAATTCCCCTTTGCCTTCAAGGCGGCGCGTTGCCTTCTCTATTACACTTGCCTCATCCTTGAATACCGCTTCCACGTACTCGCCTTTTTCAATCTCCATACCGAAATAGCCTTTCAGATATGCCCTCATGTCAAAGCCCACAGGATATCTGAAGGCTTTTTCCAGAGACATATTTGCCAGCTTCTCTATTTCATAAGGGTGTATGCTTCCATCAGAGTTTTCACATACTAGGTACCAATTGTTCTCCTCTGAGTGAAATACTACTCCCAATGGGTTTATAGTCACTTGCTCTCCCTTTTCGCCATATGCTGTACTTATTGTTATCCTCTTGAGCAGAGCCTTCTTCATAATAGGATACTGGCCAAGTCTGAATATTCCAAGGGCTCCGCCTTCTATCCCTTTTGTGTATATATAGGTATCCCTTGTTCTCTTATTCAAGCAGGCTGCTACAGACTTAAGTTCTTTGTCCATCATGCTGTTCATCAGACTCACCAGAACAAAGGACTCTTCCTCGTCCAGATTTTCGACCGGCACTTTGTCCATGTTGGTGATATCTATTTTCCATCTTACAGCCGCATCCAGCATATCGTCGCTTAGATCAAAGATATCTATGTTCTTAGGTACTCCCTCATAGCTGACTTCAATTCCGCCGAAAGGGTATTCATGAAAGTACTGCAATATGCTTCGCATTACATCCCTTGAAATCCCTGTTTTCTCCGACAGCATACATATTGTTGCACCCGATTCCATTGCAGCACTGTATATCACCTCGCATATTTCCGAAAGGTAAATATCCTCCAAAGCTTGTCCCTCCTATTCTGCCAGATATGCATCCAAGGCTCTGGTCGCAGAAGCCATGTGCAGCTCCCCCAACTCTTCAGGTTCAAGAATTATTCCATTACTGCCCAATCGCCGGAACCATGCCAGGAAATCCATGGCCCCCCGGATCTCTCCTTCATAGCAATAGCTAAAGTCATCAAGCTTTCTTATTGTCCCCTTAAACTTTTCCATACATATTTTTACTTCTTCAATGATATCCGTATTATCCTTAAAAAACAGCTTGACGTGCAAAGGCTCTTCAATGCATATTGCAAAGCTCTCCTCTACTTCCTGCCTGGCTTTACGCCTTTCAGCCTCCAGCTCTTTTTTGTCCATGCTGCGGTTTTCTCCATCCGGCTTGACCTTGGATATGTTATCAAGTCTAATAAGCTGATACCTTTCATCGCTGATTTTATGCCGGCATACAAGGTACCAATAGCCAGAATAGGAATTGTAAACTACACAGAGAGGATATACTCTGAGTATAATTCCCTTGTCAGTAATAAGTTTCAGTGTTATGTCTCTGCTACAATATTCCTCTAGCTCCTTTGCGAATTGGTCAGTCTCCGCATCAGCTCTTGGCTTTATACATTCAGGGAATATCTCATACGCCAGCTTTACATCCTCAAAAGCCTCGCTGGACCTACGAATATAGTTGATCAGTGCACTTTCAAGCTTTTCAAGTATCTCTGCAACACGTGCCTGAAAGGGCATTGCTCCTCCATAAATATTCAGATAGCTGAAAAGCTCCAGAAGCTTCTTAAAGGGTATTAAGTCCGCAGTTATCACACTCTCTGTCGTTCTATAATACAATTCCTTCCCTTTCCAGTACTTTTCCATGTAACCCAACGCCATAAGACGGTTTATATGTATATCCAGATTCCGTAAGGTCATCTTGCCCCTCAATTCGCCGTCTAGCCTTGAGGCTTGGCAAAAATGCCTCTTGACGCTTCCCCTGCTGCATGGATTGTTGTTGTATATATACATAAGCACCTTAAAAGAAATGTAGCTTCCCTTTGAATATACAGTACCCGTTTTGAATTCTCCCTTTTCAAGTACACTCACCGTTTCCCGGCTGCAATCAAACCTATAACCACAGCCTTCCAGGAAATCAAGGTATCTCTTCAAGGTCACGCTGCTTATATCCAGACTGGCACACAACTCTTGCTTCACTATGCAATTATCATTTTTTTCAAGCGTATCAAGCATTAGCTTGATGCGGTCAAGACGGTTTTTCATCATATCACCTAAATATAAATATTGGGAGCTATTGCATTCATTTGTGCATGATACCCTCAAGCCTACTCCTGAACTTTTAAATATCGCTATCGAAAAGGGCTAGACTGATACATGTTGCACTTTCTAGCATATTACCATATAACTCCTCATGTATCAACAAATCAGAGCGCAGACCGGCAAAAAAACTCCGGACATAAATCACTCCGGAGGTTCTTCGCTTAATCCATGCTTTTTATCTAATATCTTCTTTGATAATTTACTGATTTAACCATATCTTAACTGTATATTTACTCATAATACTAGTCTTGCATTAACCTCCCTGGCGATTGAGCCATCCATTTATTACACTAGTATTGATACTAGATAAATAGGGTTCACATATTAGCTATGATTAGTTTTACTTAAGTAGCTAAACAATTTAAATATGAAATGAAATGCTCCATGTGTATAAACCATCTTTCTTTTTCAGTAGGATTTATATAATTACTATCAATACCAAATGATGCTACCCATTCTTCTAAATGTTTGACATTTTTATAAAATACTTTTTTAAAATAGGATTTATCTTCACCGAAATCTTTTCCATGTATGATATCATTGCGATAAGGTAATGTGAAACTTTTTAACTGCTTTCTTAGAACTATCCTCAATGTCCTTACAATTTCTCCATTATATCTGTCTCCATCTGCCATTTTTGATGCCTCTTCAACAGAAAAACCATCATCAACTAAGGTCGCATACAGCAAAGAATTTAAGTAGTATTCTGTAGCTGAAGCTAAAACCATACAGGCAGCCATAAAGTATTCTGATTTAATTAGCTGTGTTAGTGCCCCAACAATTGAATCCGATTTGTCATTATCGCCGGACCATCCAGTCCAAACCATTGAGTTTTGGTATTTACACACCGGACAAGATGGAGGAATCTGCTTTTGAAAGAACACAGCTGCTGGTAATATAGGATTGGAGATATCCTCGCAATCAAACAGATGGTCAATAAGTCGAGCATTACAGTCTGAACATACAAACTCGACTTCACCATCATACCAACGCTTAGTATAATATTTATCCTTCATATTAATTACTCCCTTACTATTATATTGCTTGGTAAATTTAGAATCTTTTTATTCCGTGATAATTGTTGTGAAGTAAACTGTCATTCAGAGCCATTTAGTACGGTAAATATTCTACACAATTCCTTAATATTCCTTCAGTTTATACAGATTTCGATATTTTCTATAACACTATATGACGCAACAGAGCGACCAATACAATGCAGGCAAATAGAATAAAGGGCAGTATGCCTGCCCTCCACTTATGCAATCAGTACTCAATCGTTACTGTCTTTGTTGATGCTTCCCATATTACATGGCATCCGAGATTTTCCGCAACAAATCTTAAAGGAACAAAGGTCCTCCCGTTTATTGATTGAGCCGGTACTTCCATTTCACATTGAGTTCCGTTTATTTTTGCCTTATTATCCCCAAGCCATAATTCAACTGTATTATTCTTTAAAGACAGAGTAATCTTTCTCTCATAATCATTCCATCCTACATTTCCACCCATTGATTCTATGATCGACCTGATCGGAAGGAGGGTTCTTCCATCTTTCAATATAGGGGTAGTCCCCCTTCCAGAATCAACCTCTATCACAGTTCCATCAGCAGTCATCAAAGGGCTGCCTATCTTCAGTATTATCTGACCCTTTCGCTCCTGCTGAACAGTGCCATCAGAAATTGTCTTATTTGGTTCTACCGTAACAGGCAGCTTCTTGTCCGGCAGTTCCTTTTGCGGAGAATACTCAATATAGCTTCCTCTACTGCTGATTGCATTGATTATAGCTAATGAATCCGTATCTCGTGAAGTTCTTATATAATTATCCTTGAGATACGCATATCCCAGCTTGTCCAAGGATGCCAAGGCACTAATATCTTCGATCCTATTGTCGGTCAATACAAGGGTTTTCAGATTTCCTGCCTGTGCAAGGCTGCTGATATCAGAAATATTATTGCCTGTTAAGTCAAGTGACTCCAGGCTATAAAGACTTCCCAATGAGCTTATGTTTGTAATGTCATTTTCTCGAAGACTTAGTTTTTTCAATGCTCCAAGCCCATACAGTCGGCTTATGTCGCTTATCCCGCTGTTATCAATACTTAAATCATTTAATGAGCTTAAAGAAGAAAGCGGACTTAAATCTTTTATTCTGTTTCCTGAGAGATTCAGTATCTGTAAATCCTTAAAGGCAGACAGCAACCCAATATCTTCAATTCGGTTTTCAGGCAGCTCCAATATCTGCAGAGCCTTCAGGTGTTCCAAACCCGATAAATCTGATATACCTAACCCTACCGCATAAAGATTTGTCAGCATTGATACATCACTGGGGTAAATGCTGCCTGAAGGCTTGTTTATAAAGCTTCTTACAGCCTTTTCGAGATTTTTATCACCGAAGGCTATTGGTGTTCCTTTATCAGGCTGAGGTATGGGCTTGACTTCAAGCTCAGCAGATTTCTGAGGTATATAATCAATCTGTGTCCCACGGCTTTTTAAATCTTCAATTATTGCACGATTTGGAGACCTTTCGGAAATATCGATATTATTCTCCAATATTCCAAGCCATTTTAAAGACTTAAAACCCTCAAGCGGTGTTATATCGCTTATATTGTTTTTGAGTAGTCCCAGGTTTTCCAACTGGGTAAGCTTTGAGAGAGGCTCAATTCCATCAATTCCTGTAAAACTTAAATATAAATTGCGAAGTAACGTCAGTTCTGACAATGCACTAATATCCTTTATCTGATTTTTATCCAAGGTAATGTAATTAAGGCTCTTAAGACTCGATAGTGGGCTTATGTTGCTGATATTATTAACTTCAAGACCCAATTCCTTAAGGGAGGTCAAGTATGAAACCGCTTCAATGTTTGTTAAGCCACATTCATTTAAATGGAGGCTTTCAAGGAAGGTCATGCTTGATATTGGGCTTATATCACTGATCGGATTAGCAGATAACGAAAGGTATTTAAGCGAGTTTAGGCTTACCAATGGCTTGATATCACTAACCCAATTGCGTGTAAGGATCAATTCCTGTAAGGATGTCAATTTTGAAATTGGTGTAAGATCACTTATATAATTATTGTATAAGTCGAGTGATCTCAATGCTTTAAAACTCTCAATCCCCGATAGATCACTGATTTCACACTGTGCTGCCTCAATAGATGAGATAGAATCAATATCTGAAATATAAATATTACCTGAAGGTTTTCCAATCAATTCTCTCACTACTTCTTCTAAATTTGCATCCGCAAAGGTTACTATTTCATCTGAAGCGTACAAGCTACTCGGTATAAGTATCGTGGCAAAAGCAATCAGCCATACAATAACATGTATTTTCAGCTTCTTCATGTGTTCAACCTCCTTCTTGCAGTTGGGTTCCTGTCTGTCATTGAATACTATTGCTTTGTAAACACCATACCGTCGATCTCCAGTGTATTTCCCTTCAGCTTGTAATCTATCACTTCCGGATTAGACAGAGGGTTTTCCTGGAACTTGATCTTGCTGTCATTCATTATTTCGTATTTGTAAAGGTCACCGTCCAGATTTGCATCACCATTCTCATAAAACTCGATAGTAGAACCCTCACTTTCACAGTGCCATTTGCCGACAAGGGAGGCCTTTCCTCCACAGCCTGCCAAAAGAATTGCCATTACCAGCAGAATCACCAGGATCATTGTATTTTTCTTCATATTGAACACTTCCTTTCAATTTTGTATATGTAAATTTTACATACTGATTATATAACCCTGCAGTAGAAATTATTTTGATAAATGCATCGCTGCATTGTATAAAGCAATAATACAGCACTACTTGCTTAATAATTTCCTTTTACTATGCACCATATGGAACGATCACCGGCGATCCCCATAAGTACTTCATGCCCTGAAATGCTGTATACCAGCACCTTTTCCACACCTTCAAAGCCTTCGACATCCAACACTTCATCCTCAGGAGTGCCCATGATGCCCTTTATCTGTTGCGTTGTCATACCAATTTTTGTGCCAAATATGGAATCACCACCTGTGCTGAACATTAATCCTCCAAGCTTGCCGCCATAATCAAAGGTGTACTGTATAGAATCATACTGCAGCATATAGTCCTCTTCCCGGAACTCCGGCTCTCCGCACATGCGTAGAACATCATCAAGCTTCAGACTGAATACTTCATTTAGATTGTTTTCTTCTAAAGTCATAACACCGTTTTTAATCCCGCCTGCTGCAGCTGTCCCTGGGCTTACTTTCGCCGAAGCACTCTCAGTCAGCTGTCCGTTATATGCTTTGGCAGCTATGCCGGCAAGGCTCCAGCTGTCGTTTTTCCATTCATATAGATGGATCAACTCGCCGATTTCGTTATCCCCGGAAGGTGTGAATACCAAATAGCTGAATACCTCAAGCTGCCCCTCCGCATTTATGCCTTTGACCTGGTCAATAGTATACACAAGGTCCCTTACCGAGCCTGCAGCATCCTCAAAACCGATGACCGGGAAACCCACAGTCTTGCCAATTGGCGCTAAAGAGAAGTTCAGTGTACCCTTTTGTTTGTCTAGACCTGCATATTTGGTCAAGTCCAATTCATTAAATTTGTTAACCAGTTTGTTGTCTTTGTAGTGCAGCAGATAATTATAGGGTTGTCCGTCATGAGTAAAAAAATAGATAAATCTAGAATTTAAAGCTGTAGCGTCCCATAATTCCAATTCCGAGGTGTCGTTGCCCAATACGACATCCGTACCCGCAAGTATTGTACTGTTATTTCCATCTATCACTACGATCCTGCCTGAGGATGTGTCTTGGTCATTCCTCACAAGGACCGCGTAATCATCCACCTGGTCCTCATTGATTTTGCCCTCTTTATATTTGACTACAGTTCCTGTCATGGCTGCTGCTATGATATCGCTTACCTGCTCAGGTGCAACCTTGGGCTTTCCCAGGTTAGCCAAATATTCTTCAACCTGAAAATCCTCATTTCCGAATCCTATGCTGCCCTCTTCCCGGTCCTCTTCAAAGGTATACTTTATGCCTTCCTGAGTATACACAACCAGTGTTCTGTTGCCCTTCCCGTCGCCAACCAGCTCATGCCCAATTACTGTGTAGTTCGCCTTGTGAGGCTTCCGTTCAACAGCTAACCAGTCAGTTGTTGCATAATCCATATAGTCATTTATCCTGTTTTCATCAATTTCCTTAAACAATGGCTCCAGGTGTGAATCGTCATAAAGGACTCTGGGGAGTTCAATCAGCTGAAGCTTGCTGTCCTTCGAGACAATAGTATAGTACTTGCCGTCAGTTCCCTCAAAATTTACCCGATAGTAGCTTGGTTTATTGTCTATCCATATCTCACTGCGGTGCGCAGATTTATATTCCATAAAGCCAAGCTTCGCAATATATAACACCTGGGATATATCTTTCCTGATTTCTTCCTCCTTGAGCTTCTCCGCTTCCTTTGCGGCACTGTCATTGATCACCATTACATTCCGCGCCTGATCAAGGCTTGCGTACTTATCATCCTCAGCAGCAGCCTTCGATGTGCAGCCGGTAAGAATTACAGCAAGAGCGACAATAAATGCCAATAAGACCTTGTACGCATTTCCTTTTATCATTGAGTACCCCCCCTTAAAACATTGATCTTTGTGTATATTATATTATCCTGGTATGGAAATTTTTTTGAGCAGTGAACGCTATTGTACCAGACACCTAACAAGAGAACATGATCCCTGTTTATAATCAAATTATAAGATTTTTGTCTTTTTTATTGCAACATTACTGCCTCCAAAACCCCCAAATCGTGCCTCAACACCAAAATGCATCAATCATTGACATCAAGTTCCACTTATAAGAAAATATATATGGTATATTTCACCTAGTACAAGCGGCGGGAGGAATTGAATGGAATTTTATAAGATATTTATTATGGCACTTATTGAGTTTTCTGCTCATATTGTTATCTGGTGCAAAATTGGCCTTCCTTGGAAGAACAATAGGTTAAAGCTGATTGCTCTAAGCATTTTAATAACCATAATGGTATGCTTAACAAGTCAGCTTAAGTTTCGTTTTCTGGCTTCACAAATTATTGTTATTGCCAGTGTGGCCATAGCATATAAAAGACCTTTGAAAAAGACGCTGGTGGAGTTTGGTACTATTGTCATATGTACATACCTGGTATCAGTGCCTTCGGTATTTATAGTTTCATTATTTTCAACATCCAACTTTAATGATTATACTACCAGCATGATAGGGCTTACCCTCTATGTATCTACAACCATTATCCTGGCTTGGCTGCTGCCTTTGGACAAATGGTTCAAAAAATATGAATACCTGCTGGAAAAGTTTATTTTTGTTATAATTGCTCTCCTTTTGCTGTCAAACATTTTAACAATGGTAAGGCTGGATAGTCCTGACCTGCATGTCATTATGTGCCTTTTATTCCTTGGGTTGATTGCTGTAATTTTTGCCTTTATTCAATCGCTTATGGAAGCAAGGGATCAAAAGGAGATGATACGTGCATATGAGCAGCAGACTACTACCATTTTGCCGCTGCTTGATGAGATACGTAGCAGACAGCATGATTTCAAAAATCATCTTGCAACTATCTATGGCTTCTGCCGGCAGGACAGGGACATGCGTTCCGAGGCTTGCGAGTATATAGAAGGTCTGAATGAATCCCTCAGGAATGCTGATTCCTTTATCCACATGGAGGACAAGACCATAGGGGCCATACTCTATAGCAAAGCCTGTGAGGCAAGCTCCAAGGACATTGAATTCAAGTATGAGCTGCCTTATACAAAGGTAGAATTCCCTCTTAAGGGCTATGAACATGCGGCAATAATAAGCAACCTGATCGACAATGCCTTTGAGGCTCAGATGAATGGGGCTGAAGAAAAAAAAGTCATATTCAAAACAGGTGCCAATGAAGCTGAAAAGTTCATAGAGGTGTGGAACAATGGAGAGCCTATTTCCTCCAAGGATATCCACAAGCTATTTAAAAAGGGGTTTTCAACAAAAGCCGAGAATTCCGGGCACGGCTATGGCCTTTACACCGTTAAGAAAATTGCCGACCAATACAATGCAGCCATCGAGGTCTTGGCCCAGGATAGCTTTACTGTTTTTAGGGTAGTATTTACAGCATAATAGCAGTGACCTTCCATATCAGAAAAAAATCTTTGCCAATTGCCTTGGCAAAGATTTTTCTATTTACTCATTCCTGAAAATCCAGGTCGTCCCGTGCACCTCACCCTGGAAGCCAAATATTATACTATACTTCCCTATTTCATATGTCATTTGGTAGTCCTCACCGTAGAAATCGTTTTCCGGCATACCTTCACTTTTCGGCGTTCCAAGCGCTGCCTTTATTTGTGCTTTAGTTGCATCAGACTTTAGTCCGAAAAGCGTATGCTTATAATCACCATAGAAAAATGCTTTGTCCATCTGTTTGTCGGTTGAGCTGTAATCTGCCATAAGCATAAGTGGAGTACCCTCAAATTCAGGGTCGCTTATAACCCTATTAAATATTTTGTCATTTCCAATGAGCTTTTTTAGTTCATCCTTACTAGAGCACATGAACTTGTCCAAATTGTCCTTGGTGATAGTAATCGTTCCTTTATCATACCAATGTACCGGAGGCTTTGGCGTTGCTGCGGGCTTTGGTATCGGTATATTCTTGGAGGTCACAACAAAGCTTTTGTTCATGCTTTTTATATCGATTGCCGACAAAATCCAGCTGTTCTTTTCCCATTTGAAAGTACCCTTGACTTCCAGCTTTTCCGACTCGTCTATGGCGCCAACAATAACCGACCTTTTTAATGTGAAATAACCCGGTTTCTTGCCTTCTTCAAGAAACTCTCTGTACCAGAGGCCTCCATCAGCAGAGCCTCCTTTGCTGATGCTTTTCTTATATGCTGTGCTGTTTACCTTTATAGTATAGCTCTTTCCGATAGTTGGAGCATTAAGGGTATATGCCCCGGCCTTTTTGTCATAGCTAAGCTGAGGAAGCAGCTTGCCTGATTCTGCAAAAGTATTTACCAATTTACCTCCGCTGTAAGAGAATAAATACTGCATGGGTTGCCCATCCCAGGTAAAATAATCGATTTCTGCCGGTGCAACTCCATTTAGCTCCTTGAGTTCGAGCTTTGTACTCTCCATACCTATCATTACTTCAGCCTTGGCTAGTACAGCCTTACTTTTGCCATCGACGATCATAATATTCTCATCCGTATACATTTCGCCTGTCAATATTACATAGTCGGCAACCTTATCGGCATTATAATCAGATTTTGCATACTGCTGCAATGTCAGCTTGTTGGCGGTAATAAATTCTTTCACAAATTTATCATCAGCCGGATCAGCTGCTGAAGCAGCTGTGCTGACCGCTGAAAAAGGAGTAATACTCAAACATAGTATTGCTGCCAGTAACCATAGTGTTTTGGGAACTATTTTCATCATTTATCCACCCTCTCTTGATTTGGTTTTTTGCTGAAGTAAATTCACCGATATATTGAATTATTAATCTCATTCAAATTATAAGGCCCGGATTGCTCCGATTCAACATATCTGCCCCCAACACCCAACTTTCGTGCCCGAACACCATAATATGTCAAACATTGACATCTAGTTTCACTTATAAGAAAATATATATGATATATTTCACCTATTGCATGCGGCGGGAGGAGCTACATGAAACACATACTTATTATTGAAGACAACACAGGGCAGCGAAATGTTCTGAGCAGTACCCTGAAGGCATTGGGTCCAGACTACAGTATACATGAATGCAGTACATACGCAGATGCATTACAAATATCCGGCAAGCTGGTGATCGACCTTTTTTTCATTGATATAGGACTCCCCGACGGCAGCGGCCTGGATCTGGCGAAAACCCTGAGAGCTATGGAACAGTACGAACTGGTATGGATGGTATTTCTTACAACTCACAGTGAATATATACTTGAGGCGTTCCAAAAGATACATTGTTATGACTATATAGTAAAGCCATACAAACCCGAGACCGCTCTCCAAATGGCAAAAAAACTGACACAGGGTATCAACACCGCTGTCAATGCCACTGCACCAAGGTTTTTATCCTTCGATATGAGAGGCTTTATCCTGAAAGTGAACCTGGACGATATAATTTTCATTGAGGTATTTAATAAGAACATCACATTACATACACAAAAGCAGAGGCACCTGATAAAAAGAATGTCCCTAAAGGAATTGTTGGACATGCTGCCTGCTGAAAGCTTCGTTCAATGTCATCGCTCCTATATAGTGAACCCACGCTATATAACACGCATAAACAAGAGCAATTATGTCTGGGAGATAACCTTTGGCAGTTATAAAGAAATAGCATATGTAGGCGAAACATACAGGAGTATACTTCTGAACAGCTTGAAAGCAGGCGGACAGGAGGAATTGGATGGAGTACTTTAAAGAACCACTGATTATGGCTATTGAGAGTATAGCAATATTCTCAATCTGGTGTAAAATAGGGCTACCCTGGAAAAATAACAAATTGAAACTGATCGTTCTGATACTTGTTTTGAGCATTATGCAAAGCTTTATAGGTCAATTTAGGTTGCGTTTTTTAGCTTCACATATTTTAGCTATTTCTAGTGTAGCTATAGTATACAAAAGACCTTTGAAAAAAACCTTGGTTGAATTTGGAACAATTATCATTTGTTCATATATTGTATCAGTACCTTCAATATATATAGTTTCACTGTTTTCAACTTCCGACTTTAACCAATATAGTACCAGGATGATAACTCTCACCATCTATGTTTCTGCTACTGTTATCCTGGCAAGGTTCTTGCCTTTGGATAAATGGTTTAAAAAATATGAGAACATTCTCGAAAAGTTCATTTTTGTTATCATTGCACTCCTGCTTTTGTCAAACATGATAACTATGGTAAGGCTTGATAGCCCAGATTTATTTGCCACCATATGCTTAATCTTTCTGGGCTTGGCTGCTGTTATTTTTACCTTTATTCAATCACTTATGGAAGCAAGGGATCAAAAGGAGATGATACGTGCATATGAGCAGCAGACTACTACCATTTTGCCGCTGCTTGATGAGATACGTAGCAGACAGCATGATTTCAAAAATCATCTTGCAACTATCTATGGCTTCTGCCGGCAGGACAGGGACATGCGTTCCGAGGCTTGCGAGTATATAGAAGGTCTGAATGAATCCCTCAGGAATGCTGATTCCTTTATCCACATGGAGGACAAGACCATAGGGGCCATACTCTATAGCAAAGCCTGTGAGGCAAGCTCCAAGGACATTGAATTCAAGTATGAGCTGCCTTATACAGAGTTGTCATTCCCGCTTAAGGGCTATGAACATGCGGCAATAATTAGCAATCTGATTGACAATGCCTTTGAGTCTCCGACGAATGCGACCGAAACAAAAAAGGTCATATTCAAAACAGGTGTCAATGAAGCTGAAAAGTTCATAGAGGTGTGGAACAATGGAGAGCTCATCCCCTCCAATGATATCCATAAGCTATTTAAAAAGGGCTTTTCAACAAAAGCCGAAAGGTCAGGGCACGGCTATGGTCTTTACACCGTTAAGAAAATTGCCGACCAATACAATGCGGTCATTGAGGTCTCAGCCCAGGATAGCTTTACAATTTTCAGGGTAGTATTTGCAGTTTAAATAACACCACTGCTCAAAGCCTCCGGAGCATTTCCAGCTCCGGAGGCTTTGATATCAGCACCACCTACTTATTCTTCAATATTACCTTGATCCTCTCGACCACCTTGTTCCTCAGCTCGGTTATACCTGCAAAGTCCATATTACCTACATAGCTTTTTTCCATTTCATCATGGAGCAGCTTCGCCAGCCTTATCCTCCTGATGCCTTCCTCAAGCATCAGGGCATACATCACACGATCCTTTGCCAGCAGCTCTTCCTTGTCGTCGAATTTCTCCTGATCTATGACAGTGTTTAGATCTATGATCTGATATGCGCGGGCTTCCATCTTGGGATTCACAGTAACTGCTATTTTGAGTCCTTCTACTACCAGAGTCTGCAGCCTCTCGGGATTCAGGGGCTGGTGGTACAACTCCACTGCATAGCCCTTCAGGTTATATTCTTTGGCCAGGTATGCCAGTATGTCGGTCGATACTGTG
>CAZNMO010000058.1:0-23013 GCA_964574195.1 uncultured Clostridiaceae bacterium
CATAACTGCGCCTTTCTATTCCAGCCCCAGGCTCTTAAGCTTTTCCTGACTCGGAATCCCTTCCTTGGTCCAGCCGCGGAGCTCATAATACTTTGGAAGCAACTCGTCAAGCTTGTGGACCCAACCCTTTGTCGGGCCTTCCTGGACTTCATCCTCCAGCAATCTTTTGGGTAGTGTATCCTCCCGGGGTGCGATCCCAGCTTTCAGGTTGAACTGTTTTTCAAGGTTCCACACCCTGTCACCCGCTTCAAGTATGGTATCTGCAGTATAGTCACTGCCTGTAACTGCATTGTATAGCTCTGCATAGTCAGCAGCACCCAATGCAAAGGATGTGAACAGGCACAGGCCCATACTGTCTATAACGGCGGTAAGGTCCTGGAATATCTTTACCCACATGGGCTTGCCCTCAAGGGAGAATCTGTCCAGCTTTTCCGGTGAAGCCAGTATTTCCGGCGAGATCATATAACCTCTGACATGGCAGCCTCCCCTGTTGGAGGTCGCATAATTGAGTCCGTGTCCCTGTACTCCTCTGGGATCATAGGCCGGTAGCTCCTGTTTCTTGACTGTCATTGACAATTCCGGCACACCGTACTGCTCTGTCAGTCTGTAGGAGCCATCTGCCATCTTGTTTCCAAGGCCTTCCCTCATGCCCATCCGCTTTGTCCATTCCACTACTGCTTCTGCATTTCCAAATTCCAGGGACAATCCATCAAGCTCCTCATCCTTTATATATCCCTTCTGGTAAAGCTCCATGGCGGCTGCTATTGTCGCGCCCGCAGATATGGTATCAAGCCCCATCTCGTTGCACCAATAGTTGGCCTTGATTACAGCGCTCATGTCGGATACACCGCAGTCCGAGCCGAAGGCCCATATGGTTTCATACTCCGGTCCGCCGCCTTCGATACCGTCAGTCTTGCAGTATCTTCCACAAGCGATTGGACACCTGTAGCAGGGATCCTTCTTGACCAGAAATCTCTCTGTGAGCGTCTCTCCGCTAATTTCTTCAGCTTTATCAAAATATGACTGCTGGAAGTTGTTTGTGGGAAGTATCCCATTTTCGTTGATAATATTGACTAATACGGCAGTCCCATAAGTGGGCAATCCCTGGCCTGTGACCCCGTTTTCCCTCAGCTTCTTGTTGTCTGCGGATACCAGCTCTTTGAGCTTTGCTTCATCAAATATTGCCACCTTATTGCTGCCTTTGACCACAACAGCCTTCAGGTTCTTTGAGCCCATGACCGCTCCGACTCCCGAGCGGCCTGCCGCCCTTGAATAGTCGTTCATTACCGCAGCCATTTTGGAAAGCTTTTCTCCTGCCGGCCCTATAAGGCAGACCTTGGCTTTCTCACCGCACTCATCCTCCAGCAGCTTTGTTGCTTCCGAAACGACCTTTCCCCAGATATGTGAAGCATCTCTTATCTCTACCTTATCGTCCTCAATGTAGACGTATACGGGATCTTCCGCCTTTTCTTCAAATATGATCCCGTCAAAACCAGCGTTTTTCAATTCAGCGCCCCAGTAGCCTCCCGAATTGGAGCTGGCTACGGTCCCTGTAAGAGGTGATTTTGTAACTACCATGTAACGTCCGCCTGTAGGTGTCGGTGTACCTGTCAAAGCTCCTGTAACGAAAATCAGCTTGTTTTCAGGGCTTAGAGCATCTACCTGAGGGTCGACCTCCTCCATGAGTATCTTTGTCCCCAGTCCTCTTCCCCCCAGAAATTTTTTTCCCTTTTCCATATCCAGTGGTTCTACTTTTACCGTCTTTTCCTTTAGATCGATCCTGAGTAATTTGCCGAAGTAACCGTACATATAAGCGCCCCCTTATAATATTCTTCTGATAATATAAAGAGCAAGATGCATGCCAAATAAAGAAACCGTCTGATTGCAAGCTTTTCAGACGGTTTCTTTATTTGATTGTTCCATTTTGGCGCATTTTTTAATTGATTAGCGTGTTCCATTTTGGTTCACTGTTCTATTTTGGCGCATTCAATCTTATGCTTCTCCATTTTCCTGTACAGGGTGTTTCTACCTATGCCCAAAGCTTTAGCCGCAAGGGTTATATTGTCTTCACACTTTCTCAGCGCCTTTCTGATAAGTCTGATCTCCATCTGCTCCAGATCGATACACTCATCCACATCTCGTGGAAGCTCAGCCACAGTATGCCCGTTTTTCGCAAATTCAGAGGGAAAGCCCTGTGTATTTATCATTCGCTCAATAACATTCTCCAGTTCCCTTATATTCCCGGGCCAGTCATACTGCTTCAACTGCTGCATCATTTCATTGTCAATGTTTACTTCCTTTTTGTTCAGCCGCCTGGATATGTTTTTCATGAAATACAGGGCGATCCTGGGTATGTCCTCCCGCCTCTCACGAAGTGCAGGCAGGTGTATCGGCAGGACGTTCAGCCTGTAATACAGATCCAGCCGAAAGTTCCCGTTCTCTACCTCCTGGATCAGGTCTTTGTTGGTCGCCGCTATTATCCTCACATTTATGGGTATCTGCTTGGTTCCGCCGATCCTGATAACTACTCCCTCTTCAATGACCCTGAGCAGCTTTATCTGCATATCTATAGGCATATCTCCTATCTCGTCAAGCATCAGTGTCCCGCCATCGGCTATTTCAAATTTTCCCGGAGCGCCTCCCCGCTTGGCTCCGGTAAATGCCCCCTCCTCGTAGCCGAAGAGCTCGGATTCCATGAGGTTCCTGGGGATCGCGCCGCAGTTGATCGCTACGAACGGCTCTTCCTTGCGGCTGCCCCAATTATGGATCGCCTGGGCAAAGACCTCCTTGCCGGTTCCGCTTTCGCCTGTTATCAGTATGGTTGACTTGCTGTCCGACACCTTTTTCGCATATTCTATGACCTCCATAAAGCGTTCATCGCTTCCTATGATCTTATCAAAGGTATAGATAGCCTTGCTGCCCATGATACGATTTGCCAGGCTTCTTATACGCTTTATTTCCTTGAAAACGAATATTATCTCCTGCAGCTCCCCAGCTTCTCCAAAAATAGGATAGGCACTCAGGCTGAACTGCAGCTTGTTGGTGTTTGTATTCACATATACGTCCACTTCATGGAATGCATCTCGTGCCTTCAGCGTATCCACGACCTTTTCCCAGCCCTCGAATATCTGGTATATATGCTTGCTTAAGAGCTCCTTCTTGGACATACCGAACATATCCAGGGCATTGTTGTTGACCATAAGTATGTTCCCTTCCTTGTCCGAGGTCAGAATACCCGCGATCAGGGACTCTATAATAGTCTCAAAGTGGTTCTTGGACAGAAACAGCTTTGAATTGTATTCCTTTATCACCAGCATTTTTTCGATGGCATCAACGGCTGCAACAACCATTCCCAGGGTATGCGAATGGACCTTCTCACTGTATCCCGTAAGATCCAGGGAACCGATTATGTTCCCCTCCGGATCGCGGATAGGAGCCCCGGAGCATGTCCAACGGTGATATGCGGTTACAAAATGCTCCTTCCCTGAGATCTGCACCGGTATTTTTTCGGCAATAGCTGTGCCCATTGCATTGGTTCCTATATTGGCCTCATCCATATAAGCCCCGGGTATCATTTTGAGTCTGTAAGCCTCGGAAAGTATCACATCGTCCCCGATCATATTCAGTATACAGCCTTCCTTGTCGGTCAGCATGGCAAAAAAACCTGAGCCCTTTACGAAATTATACAGCTGATCTACATATGGCCCCGCTGTTATAATTAGCTCACGGCTTTCCTCAAGTTTTTTCTGCAGTTCCTCTCCGGCAATGATGTTTCCGCTGTATATCCTGTCCAGCGGAATACCCATTTCCAGACATCTTTTATGTGAACGTTCAACATATACCGCTCCCACACAAACCACCCTTTACCAAATTAGTCAAGCACTTCCAAGCCTCATAACTCCGTCCCGTGTTTCCTATACAATAAAAATACCACACGGGCAGTACAATGACAATTATCTTGAATAATATACCTGTAAATGGCAACACTTGTAATAAAGTTGGACTTGGCTAAATAAAATTATAATGGGGGGGAGAACTTTATGACAAAGCTGGATATGATAAGTCAGATTGTAGACCTTAAAGAAATCGACTACAAAAATACATTGGCAATTACAAGTATAATCGAACTGCTTATTGAAAAGGGCATCCTGAACAGGAGCGAAGTAGCCGTCAAGGCTCAAGCCCTGGAGGATCAGACCATATCGGAAATAAAGCGGAACAGGTTCGGAATGAAAGCAGACTTCGGCTCTTAACAAAAAAGCCTTATATATCGAATAACACGATATATAAGGCTTTTACTTTTTATTACTTTATTGAGGGTTTATTAATATGCCTTGGCTACATATACCATTTTTTCTGCCTTGCCGCCGCATACCAGGCATTTGTCTCCCACATGCTCCTGCTTGAAGGGCATGCATCTGATCGTAGCTCCTGTATCCTCCTTCAGCTTATCCTCACATTCCCTGCAGCCGCACCACATGGTCTTTACGAAGCCCGGCTTCTCCTGCATGAGCTTCTTGAATTCTTCATAGTCAGTGGTGGTGTAGGTCTTTTCTTCCCTGTTCTTCAATGCTTTGTTGAACAGCGAGGTGTGTATCTCGTCAAGAAGCTTTGCTATGGTCTCTGTCAGACCATCCATGGATACCGTGAATTTTTCGAAGGTATCCCTTCTTGCTATTGTGACCTGGTTCTTCTCTATGTCCTTTGGACCTATTTCCATTCTTATCGGAACACCCTTCATTTCCCATTCATTGAACTTCCAGCCGGCACTGTAGGTATCCCTGTCGTCCATTTCAACTCTGAAGCTCTTTTCCAGCTCCGCCTTTATCTCCCTTGTCTTTTCAAGGACTCCCTCCTTATGGAAGGCTATAGGTATCATGACCACCTGCACCGGAGCTATTCTCGGAGGCATAACAAGCCCCCTGTTGTCTCCATGAACCATTATGATACCACCGATAAGTCTTGTTGATGTTCCCCATGAGGTGCTCCAGGCATACTTCTGGACTCCGTCCCTGTCCAGGAACTTGATGTCGAACATCTTGGAGAAATGCTGGCCCAGGTTGTGGGAGGTTCCTGCCTGCAGGGCCTTCCCGTCATGCATCATTGCCTCCATGGTGTAGGTATCCAAGGCTCCTGCAAATTTTTCCTTTTCACTCTTCTGGCCCAATATTACCGGCATTGCCAGCTCATCCTCAGCAACCTGCCTGTAGATCTCAAGCATCTGCATGGTTTCCTTCTGTGCATCCTCATAATCCACATGCACTGTATGTCCTTCCTGCCAGAGGAATTCGGCAGTTCTAAGGAAAGGCCTGGTGGTCTTCTCCCAGCGCACAACGTTGCACCACTGGTTTATCAGCACCGGAAGATCCCTGTAGGATTGTACCCACTTGGAATACATGTCGCATATTATTGTCTCGGAGGTAGGCCTTATAAACAACCTTTCTGTAAGCTCCTCGTTTCCTCCATGTGTCACCCAGAGCACTTCAGGTGCGAAGCCCTCAAAGTGGTCTGCTTCCTTCTTAAGGTAGCTTTCCGGGATCAAAAGCGGGAAATATGCATTCTTGTGCCCTGTTGCCTTGAACCTTCTGTCCGAGACCCTCTGGATACCTTCCCAAACACCATAGCCATAAGGCTTGATGACCATGCAGCCCTTGACCGGTGCATAGTCTACCATGTCAGTCTTAAGTATGACATCGGTATACCATTGGGAAAAATCCTCTTCCATTGGGGTTATCTCTTTTACAAATTCTTGTGGTTTCTTATCAGCCATATAAATCTCTCCTTATCTATTATATTACCCTTATTTAAAATACAAAAAACCTCCGTCCTGTAAGGGACGAAGGTATGCTCGCGGTACCACCCTATTTGAAAGCGCGCAATAAAAACGCACCTTCCTCTCAAGCCTTTAACGCAGGCTTACGATTGGAGTTCATCCATGGCTCCGAGGTTGGGTTCAAAGAAAATAAGCCTGAAAAGCTTTTCAGCCGGTGAGCTTTTCTCTCTTTTGGCATTTCTTCCTTTACTATTCCTCTTCATCACTTTGAGGTTTTAAGTTAAACTCATTATATATTATGGTTTTTTTTATGTCAATATACATATATGTTTAGTTGCTTATAATGTACCTGTTTTGAGTCTCCTGACACTGCATAATATTACGTTGTTCTGCACTGTCGAAATATTGTATAATTAATAGGTAAATATCCAATGTTCAAAATTCTTCTCAAGGAAGTGTTTTTGTGTCTGATATCAAAAGCATGGCCGACGTATTCGGCGGAAAAGATGGTGAGCTCTTAAGGGCAATACTGGACAGCATCAACGATGCCATATGTATCGTGGATGAGAACTGCATTACCCGGTATTGGAACGATGGTGCCGAAAAGCTTTACCAGATAGAAAGAAGTAAAATAGTAAACAGGCATATACAGGAGTTCTTTCCTAAATCACTGCTTGTAAGGATAATCAAGGAAAGAAAGGCCTATGACAATATATACAACAACCCCAGGGAAGGCTGCTATAATGTTATAAGCGCCTCCCCCCTTTATATCGACGGGCGGCTTGTGGGTGGGATAAGCCTGGACAGGGATGCCACCGAGTTCATAAAAACCTCCGAGTTGCTATCAAAAGCACAGTCAAACGTCAATGTGCTGGAGCAGGAGATCTCGATAATCAACAAGGACAGGCATTCCTTTTCACAGATATACGGAAACAACCGGACCTTCAGAGAAAGCATAAGGCTGGCCAAGGATATATCCAAATCCAATATCAACGTATTGATATCCAGCGAAAGCGGAACCGGAAAGGAGCTCTTTGCCCATGCCATCCATATGGAGAGCGGGCGGGAAGGCTATTTCGTACCCATAAACTGCAGTGCCATACCCAATGAGCTTATAGAGAGCGAGCTGTTCGGCTATGCGCCAGGAGCCTTTACCGGAGCCCTGAAAAGCGGCAAGGTGGGAAAAATAGAACTGGCGCATAACGGCACGCTTTTCCTGGATGAAATCGGAGACATGCCTCTAAGCATGCAGCCTAAGATCCTCCGCGTATTGGAAAATGGTGAAATGACCAGGATAGGCAGCGAAAAGACCATAAAGGCCAACATCAGAGTTATTGCCGCAACCAACAAGGATCTGTCTGAAATGGTAGAAGCAGGCCTGTTCAGGAAGGACCTCTATTACAGACTGAACTCCGTCATGATCTCACTGCCCCCCTTAAGAGAGAGAAAGGATGACATACCATTGCTGGTAAACCGGTTTGTGGAGGATTACTGCATGGAATATGGCATCAATATCCTCGGTATAACCCCGGATGTAATGAATATATTCATCAACCACCGTTGGGAGGGCAACATCCGTGAGCTGAAGAATGTCATCGAGCGTATAGTGGTGCTGGCGAAAAACAAGGATACCGACCTGATAGATATCACCTTCCTGCCAAAGAACCTTAGAGGTACCGAAGAGGCTAAACCCGCTGCGAAGCAGGAGAGCATATATGACCTGAACAACCTGCTGGAGAACGCAGAGAAGGAAGCCATTATCAACGTGATGAAAATCACCAGGAACAATAAGGCGCATGCCGCCAAGCTCCTGAATATTCCTAGAAGCACCCTGTACTTCAAGCTCAAAAAGTACAACCTGGAATAAAGCCGAAAGCTAAAGCGTCAATATGCTGACATCTATGTCAATATATTGACGCTTTTTATTATGATAATGTCCCATAGTGTCAATTTATTGACATCGGTGTGTGACAAATTAATCACATAACTTGCAATTACTGGGTTCTGGCCTTTCAGAAAAATTGGCATGCAATTTGCTATTAATTCATTGTATGTAGTTTTTGAAAGGAGGAGTTCCTGTGAGGATCGATCAACATCCGGTTATTACATTCAATAAAGGAAAGAAAGTAAAATTCTCATTTGACGGAAAAGAATACGAAGGTTTTGAGGACGAACCAATTGCGGCTGCACTGCACGCTGCAGGGATCAGAGTACTTGGACACAGCCACAAGCTGGATAGGCCCAGAGGTTTTTACTGCGCCATCGGCAATTGCTCTTCCTGCTTAATGGTAGTTAATGGTGAGCCCAATGTGAGGGTATGCGTGGAAAAGCTCAAAGACGGTATGGTGGTAGAGACACAGATAGGGAAGGGGGATCTGAAGTGAAGCATACAGATATAGTCGTAGTCGGAGGAGGTCCTGCCGGACTGTCCGCTGCTATAAATGCCGCTTCCGGCGGTGCAAAGGTCATAGTCATCGACCGTAACAGCCAGCTGGGTGGTCAATTGGTCAAGCAGACACATATGTTCTTCGGTTCCCAGAAGCAGTATGCTTCGGTCAGGGGAGTGGATATCGCAGGCATTCTTACCGAAGAGCTTTCAAAATATAAGGACAATGTAGAGATAATGCAGGATGCCACTGTGATCGGACTTTATGACGATGGTGTCCTTAGTGTAGAAAAAGACGGCAAATATTTGAAGATAAAACCTAAATCAATTATCATAACAACCGGTGCTTCTGAGAAATTCCTCACCTTCCCCAACAATGACCTTCCTGGGATATACGGTGCAGGCGCGGTACAGACACTTATGAACGTTCACGGTGTGGCTCCGGGGGATAGCGTGGTCATGGTTGGAGCGGGAAATATCGGGCTTATTGTTAGTTATCAGCTTATGCAGGCTGGGATAAAGGTAAAGGCGATCATAGATGCGGCTCCAAGAATTGGCGGCTATCTGGTACATGCTTCAAAGATCAGGAGAATGGGTGTGCCAATAAAGACCTCCTATTCAGTCAAGTTTGCCCATGGCAAAGATCACCTGGAGAAGGTCACCATATGGAAGCTGGATGAGAAATGGCAGCCGATACCGGGTACTGAAGAGGATATAGAAGCTGACGTTATGTGTATCTCGGTTGGTCTGTCGCCTCTGGCAGAGCTGCTATGGCAGATAGGCTGCCAAATGAAATTCGTACCGGAGCTGGGAGGACATGTCCCCATGAGGAGTGAAGAGCTGCAGACAAGCATCAAAGGCATATACGTCGCCGGGGACGTTGCCGGCGTAGAAGAAGCAAGCAGCGCCATGGTCGAAGGAAGGCTGGCAGGCCTTTGTGCGGCAAAGGATCTGGGCTTTGTACCGGTTAACTTCGAAGCCATGAAAAATGACTGCCTTGAACAGCTTGATTCCTTGAGGTCCGGCCCTGTAGGCGAAAAAATATGCAAGGGCCTCAAACAGCTGGTAGTTTAGTCCTCACGGACGAGCAGCAAGATTGTAACGAAAACATATAGGAGGTAAGCAATATGTTGGAAATAACCGGTATAGCAACTCCGGAAAATATAGCCGAGGTCACCCCTTCAGCAGATAGAAGGGCAAAGGGGCCTGTGGCGGTAATAGAATGCTTCCAGCGGATACCCTGCAATCCATGCCAGACCGCGTGCAAAAGAGGAGCAATAAAGGAATTTGCAGATATAAACGACAGGCCGACTATCGACCACAGCCTGTGCAACGGCTGCGCAATGTGCGTAAGCAATTGCCCGGGACTATCAATATTTATAGTTGATGAATCTTATTCAGATACAGAAGCTGTTGTCAAGATGCCCTATGAATTCCTGCCGCTTCCTGAGGAAGGAAGCTTTGTCACCGCCCTTGACCGTGAGGGAAAGCCGGTATGTAGGGCAAAGGTACTCAAGGTACAGAATACAAAAGTGCAAGACAGGACTCCCATCGTATCCCTTGTAGTACCAAAGGAGTTCTCCATGACAGCAAGATGCTTTAATATTGAAGACTTCTACAGTGACAACACCATGGTCTGCCGCTGCGAAGAGGTTACCCTGGGTCAGGTAAGAGAACTTATTAGAAAAGGTTATACCAATATTGACGAGATAAAGAGGATATCCAGAGCCGGAATGGGCCCATGCCAGGGCAGGACCTGCAGGCAGCTGCTGATGCAGGAGCTGTCCAGAGCCACAGGCACAAGCATGGCTGAGCTGAGGATGTCTACCTTCAGGCCGCCGGCAAAACCGATCAAGCTGGGAGCATTGGCTGGAGGTGAAGATAATGAATAAAACAGCAAGTGTTGTAATCATCGGAGGCGGTATATCCGGCTGCTCCATAGCCTACAACCTGGCTAAAAAAGGTGTAAAGGACATAGTTGTCATTGAAAGGTCCTACCTTTGCAGTGGCTCTACTGGAAGGTGCGGAGCAGGGATCAGAATGCAATGGGGAACCGAAATGAACTGCCGTCTGGCCAAGTTTAGTACCGAATATTACGAAAAGGCCAACGAGCTGTTGGAATATGAATTTGATGTGGAATTCAAGCAGGGCGGATACCTTATAGTAGCTGCGACGGAAAAGGAAGATGAGCAGTTCAAGAAGAACGTAGCTCTTCAGAACAGTCTCGGCATACCGACTAAATATTTGACTCCCAAGGAAGCAAAACAGATAATACCTTACATGGATGAAACCAAGATAATAAGTGCCACCTTCTGTGAAAAGGACGGCCACCTGAACCCATTCCATACAACTCAGGCCTTTGCCAATGCAGCAACCCGTCTTGGTGTTGAAATAATGAAGTACACCGAAGTGATCGGGATCAAGGTTGAAAATGGCAGGGTTGTAGGAGTTCAGACCGATAAAGACTTCATATCCACTCCTGTTGTAGTTGATGCAGCAGGCGGTTATTCAAAGGAAATTGGCGAAATGGCCGGGGTGGATATCCCGATTTACAAGGAAAGACATCAGATACTTGTTACAGAGCCTGTAGCCCCTTTGCAGGGACCGATGTACATGGGCTTTGCGCTGAATGTTTATATTCAGCAATGCCCTGAAGGAAGCTTCATCATGGGAAGAGGCGATGCCAATGAGCCCAGGGATGGCAGGATAAACTCCAGTTGGCACTTCCTGGAGGAAATGGCCAAATCCTGCACAGAGCTGCTTCCGCTCCTTGGTAAGCTGAATGTTGTACGCCAATGGGCAGGACTTTACTGTATGTCCCCTGACAGGCAGCCGATATACGGACCTGTCAAGGAGGTGGAAGGCTTCTATCTGGCTACAGGCTTCAGCGGTCACGGTTTCATGTTCGGACCGGTCACCGGAGTGGTTATTTCAGAGTCCATCCTGGGAGAAACGCCGACTATACCGATTAACATGCTGGATAAGGATCGTTTCGAAAGAGGAGAGCTTCTCCTGGAGCCTTCGGTAGTATAGCAAACAAACGAATCGTCAGATTTTTTGTAAAGCAAATAATTAATCGTTATTTGCTTTATGAATATGCGGAACTATCTGATATAATACAATTAGGCATAATGGAACTATCATAAACGATTGATATAATGAAGATTATGTATTTTGTGGAGGTTATGTGATATGAAGGTTTTACGGAAAAAGCCCGAGCTATGCATTCAGTGTCATGCCTGCGAAAGTACCTGCTCAAAGACCTGGTTCAAGGAAGACAATGCCGGGAAATCCTGCATAAGAATTGGCGAAAATGAAGAAGGCGGTGCTGTTATCACTTGCTGTACCCAGTGCGGAGAATGCATCCCTATTTGTCCTGTTGAGGCCATAACCAGGGACAAAAACGGTATAGTGAGAATAAACAAAAGCATTTGCGTCGGCTGTTTCATGTGCGTAGGCTACTGTCCCGAGCTGGCAATGTTCATGCATGAGGACTATATGGAGCCCTTTAAATGCGTGGCATGCGGACAGTGTACCAAGAGCTGCCCGACCAACGCCATATTTATTGAGCAGGAATAATGCTTAAGGAGGAAGTTTCAATGAATGTAGAAAAACTGAAGTCAGCCCACAAGCTGCTTTGCGAGTACAAATACGAACCGGGAAAAATTGAAAAAGGCTATACAGACAGGACCTTGTATATTAACGTAGGAACCAAAGAGATAAAGGAAAAGCCTGTTACCCAGTTCATGAAGGACAAATTTACCGGTGGTAAGGGTTTCGGCCTTTGGTATCTCTGGAATGCAGTCAATGAAAATACAAAATGGAATGACCCGGAAAATGAAATAGTCATATCCCCCGGCCCGGTAGCTGGGATAACGCAATATCCCGGCGCAGGAAAATCCCTGGTGGTAAGTATTTCTCCCCTTACCGGGATTCCCATCGACAGCAATGTAGGCGGCTATTTCGGCCCGCTTTTCAAGTTCTCCGGCTTTGACGCCCTTGAGCTTCAAGGTAAAGCGGATAAAGATGTAGTGGTATTCATAGATGGCAATAAAGGCATAATAAGAATAGAAGAAGCGCCTCTGGAAGCAGTGGACAGCCATGTGCTGGGTGAGCAGCTTACTGAAATGTATGCGGAAAACGAAGAAGACAAGAGGAATATTTCCGTTGTTTCAGCAGGTACAGCCGCAGAAAATACGCTGATCGGCCTTCTGAACTTCACCTTCTACGATGTAAGGAGAAAGGGCGTAAGGCTCAAACAGGCAGGACGCGGCGGTATAGGAACAGTATTCAGGGATAAAAAGATAAAAGCCCTGGTAGTACGCTATGCAGGTGTCAAGGGCAATCTCAACAATCCGGCAGACCAGGGCACACTGAACAGGACAGGTATAAAGTTCCACAAGCAGATGCATGACCTGGACGACAAGCAGAACAGGATGAGGCAGGTTGGTACGGCCAATATCATAGAGGTAATGGACCAATACGACCTTTTACCGACTCATAATTATAAATTCGGTGCTCACAAGGATACCTACAAGATATCCTCCAAGGTATTCACAAAGAAGATCACTCAGGGGATGGCAGACGGCTGCTGGTATGGCTGCAGCATGTCCTGTGCCAAGGCAGTGGATCAGTTTGAACTGAAGACCGGCCCATACAAGGGAGAAAAGGTCATAGTCGACGGCCCTGAATACGAAAATGCAGCCGGACTTGGCTCCAACTGCGGAATATTCGACCCGGACACTATCCTTGAGCTTAACTTCTACTGTGATACCTATGGTATAGATACAATATCCTTCGGTACCCTGACTGCTTTTGTAATGGAATGCTATGAAAACGGGATATTGAACAAGGAGAGGACTGGTGGCCTTGAGCTGAACTTCGGCAATGGCGACGCTGCTCTTGAGCTTATACACAGGATGTCCAGAGGCGAAGGCTTTGGAAAGATCGCAGGCCTGGGCATAAAGAGAATGAAGGAGGTATTCATTAGGGATTACAACGCAGATCCCGCCTTCGTCAACGATATAGGCATGGAACAGAAGGGCCTTGAATTCTCAGAATACATGCCCAAGGAATCCCTTGCGCAGCAGGGCGGCTATGGTCTTACAAACAAGGGACCGCAGCATGATGAAGCCTGGCTGATATTCATGGATATGGTAAACAACCAGATACCTACCTTCGAGGATAAGGCAGAGGCCCTGCATTATTTCCCGATGTTCAGGACCTGGTTCGGCCTTAACGGTCTTTGCAAGCTTCCGTGGAATGATATAACCCCAGCAAACAACAAGTATACTGATGAACCGGCCAAGATCCCGGAGCATGTACAGAACTATGTGGATGTGTTCAATGCAGTAACAGGACAGAATATCGACAAGCACGAGCTTATAATCCAGTCTGAGAGGGTATATAATTTCCAGAGAGTCTTCAATATAAGGATGGGCAAGGGCAAAAGAGCCAATGATGCGATTCCCTATAGGGCAATGGGTCCAGTTACAGAGGAAGAGTATCTGTCCAGGGAAGAAAGATATGACGGACAGCTTAAAGAATTGCTGAACTATGATACGACCGGAAAGACTACGGCGGAAAAAATGGCAGTAATGAGGAAGTACAGGGAAGACCAGTACCAGAAGCTTACTGATGCTGTTTACAAGAGAAGAGGCTGGACAATGGACGGAGTTCCAACCCTTGAAAAGCTGCAGGCTCTGGGAATGGATCTTCCGGAAGTGGTCGAGGTAGTTAAAAAACATATTTAGGATACAGGGTGATGAGAATGATACAGGTCAACGGAAAGGATTTCCCATGGGAAGAGGGTATGACGGTCACTGAGCTTCTCAAGAGAAAGACCTATACCTATCACAAAATTGTGGTGAGAATAAACAATGTGGTCATCCCCAATGAGGAATTTGATATCACAGTCATACATGATGGAGATGATGTAAAAGCGATACATCTCCTGGCTGGCGGATGAAGCTCCGGAGGCACTTGCCTCCGGTTTCTTTTTGCCTGTAACAGTATATTAACTTGTTAATTTTATCCATGTGGTATAAAATTTAGTGGTAGCATCTCAACTTTCCGACTTATATAACAGGAGGCTTTTATGCGGACTTTCTGGCATCTTAAGGAATTTCTCTTTGAGCACAGGTGGAAATATTTCTGGGGCATCCTCGTTCTGATACTGGTAGATGCACTGCAGTTGGTAACGCCCAAGCTGTTGGGGTATATTACCGACGCCCTGGGCTCCGGAACCCTTACCATGGGTGATGTATATTTTTATATAGGAATCATAATACTGCTGGCCTGCCTTGTGGCTGTCTGCAGATACATATGGAGAATGCTCGTATTGGGCTCTTCAAAGATACTTGAATATTGGCTGAGAAACAGGCTTTTCTCACATCTTGAGCTTATGTCCCCAAATTTCTTCAATAAACACAAGACTGGAGACCTTATGGCCCATGCCACCAATGACATCAATGCCGTAAGAATGGCCTTCGGTCTGGGTATTGTCATGATCACCGATGCAATTTTCCTTACCGCTGCAACTGTGATCATTATGGTAGCAACAATTGATATACGTCTTACAGCGGCAGCCTTGATCCCGCTCCCCATAATAGCGGCGGTCATGATCTTCTTCGGAAAAATGGTTCAGAATAGATTTACCGATGTACAGGAGGCTTTTTCCTCCCTTACCGATATGGTACAGGAGAGCATCTCCGGGATACGGGTCATAAAATCCTTTGTACAAGAAACCAGTGAAATAGAAAAATTCTCCACCTTCAATGACGGATATGTGAAAAAGAACATGAACCTGATAAAGGCTTGGGGGCTGATGTTCCCCCTGGTTTCCTTCATAGGCTCCCTCAGCTTCCTGCTTGCCCTTTATTTTGGAGGTATGCTGGTAATAGACGACCAGCTGTCTCTTGGGCAATTCGTGTCCTTTGTGGCTTACCTGGGGCTCCTGACCTGGCCGATGATGGCAGTGGGTTGGGTCATAAATGTGCTTCAGCGTGGTATTGCATCAATGAAAAGGATAAATGAGATCCTGGACACCACACCGGAGATATTCGATGGGGAAGCTGTCCAAAGCATAGATGACTACAAGCCCTCCATCCAGTTCAGGAATCTCAGCTTTACATATCCCGGTGCTGCAGCTCCTGCCTTAAAGGATATAACCCTCACAATAAATGAAGGCACGACCCTTGCCATAGTGGGCAAGACCGGCAGCGGAAAAACCACATTGGTAAGCCTGTTGATGAGGCTGTATAACACTGAGCCGGGAGAGCTCCTGATGGACAATACTGATATAAACGCCATACCCCTTAGGGTACTCCGGAAGAATATCGGCTATGTGCCGCAGGATAACTTCCTGTTCTCGGCACCTATCAAGGATAATATCGCCTTCTCCGACACATCCATGGATATGGACAGAGTAACGTCAGCTTCAAAGCTTGCCCAGGTCTACGACAATATAATGGACTTTCCGGACAAGTTCGATACGATACTGGGCGAAAGGGGAGTGACCCTTTCCGGAGGACAGAAGCAAAGGGTCTCCATTGCCCGAGCCATTGCAAAGGATCCCAAAATAATCATACTTGATGATTCTCTGTCAGCTGTTGACACAAAAACTGAAGAACTGGTCCTCTCGGGACTGAAGCAGGTAATGAGTGACAAAACTGCGATCATCATAGCCCATAGGATATCTACCATCAAGGATGCCGATGAAATCATCGTACTGGATGAAGGCAGTATAGTAGAACGTGGTACCCATGAGGAGCTGGTGAAAATGGACGGTCTCTACAACAGTATTTATCAGAAACAATTACTGGAAGAAAAAATAGAACAGAGTGTATAAGCAAAATCTGTTTAAGCTTTGCTGAAACAGATTTGTGTTACCTTAATTTTCTTTGCTGCGAAACAATCTTCATTGGCGTTAATTTGACGCAAAATGTATAGGGGTGCAAGATGAATAAGAATTTCAAGGAAGAAGAAGCCCTGGGCAAAGCCTTTGATATAAAGCTTATGAAACGCCTGCTCAAGTATACCAAACCTTATTGGACCCTGCTGCTCTTATGTATGTTCCTGCTTACCCTGATCACTGCAGCAGACCTCGCCAGGCCGTATCTCATCAAGGTTGCCATCGACGACCATATTTCAGCCTACGACTCCATTATGAGCGTTTATGACAGGGAGCCCGGGTATCCCAGTGTACGGTATAAGGACAGATATTATGTGAGAGAACGACTTCTGCCTGCGGGAGCGGAAAATGAAGAAAAAGCCAGGATAGTTAAGCTGCAAGACAAATATTACCTGGTCCAGGGCGCAATTGAAGGCTCAACCCTTTCTGATGCCACAGTAAAGCAGGAAGGGGACAGTTATATGATCTCCTCCGCGCAAGGCACCTTCAGGGGCGAACTCCTTACCGGGGATGAATACAGAAGCTTCAGAGAGCAGGACAAAGCAGGCATAAAGAGAATAGCACTGATATTCCTGCTCACCATCCTGGGAAGCTTCCTCCTGAATTATATACAAGTGTATATTCTTAACTATACCGGTCAAAAGATAATATACAATATGCGCCAGGAGCTTTTCACACATATCCATAAGCTGTCCTTGTCCTTCTTTGACAGGAATCCTGTGGGAAGGCTGGTCACCAGAGTGACCAACGATATGGAGAACCTCAATGAAATGTATACTGCAGTGCTGGTAAATCTTTTTAAAGACCTCCTGATGCTCTGCGGAATAGTAATGATCATGCTCCGTATGAACACACGCATGGCCCTGGTAAGCTTTACCATAATACCTCTTATAATCCTATCTGCTTCGATTTTCAGGCTCAAAGCCCGGGATGCATACAGGCAGACCCGTGTAAAGCTGGCAAAGATAAACTCCACCCTTAGCGAAAACATATCCGGTATGCGTATAATACAGATATTCAACAGGGAAGAACACAAGTACAAGGAGTTTGAAGAGATAAACACTGAGCATCGGATCGCAGGCATGAGAGAGCTTTTTGTATTCGCCGTATTCCGGCCTTCCATGGATCTTATATACTCACTGGCATTATCTCTGCTGATATGGTACGGGGGAGCAAGGATGCTGGCCGGAGAGCTGCCCTTCGGTGTCCTTTTTGCATTTATCAACTATATAGAGCAGTTCTTCCAGCCTATTAATGACCTTACGGAGAAATTCAATATCCTGCAGTCTGCCATGGCCTCCTCGGAGAGGATATTCCTGCTGTTGGATGAGAAGGAGACTCTGGAGAATCCTCCCGCACCGCTTACCCTTGGCAGGATAAAAGGTGATATAGAGTTCAAGAACGTCTGGTTTGCATATGAAGGTGAGAATTGGGTACTGCAGGACATCAGCTTCAAGATCAATGCAGGAGAAACAGCTGCCTTCGTAGGAGCCACAGGGGCGGGCAAGACCTCTATAATAAGCCTTATTGGGCGGCTTTACGACATTCAGAAGGGTGAAATACTTATTGACGGGAAGAATATCAAGGAGCTGGACAAATACCAGCTGCGTGCTCAGATAGGAACTGTATTGCAGGATGTCTTCCTTTTCGCCGGGGATATAAAATCAAATATCCGGCTGAACGAGCGACGGATAGACGATGAAACGGTGATGCGTGCCTCACGCTTTGTAAATGCGGACAAATTCATAGAGAAGCTCCCTAAAGGCTATGAGGAGGAAGTTGTTGAAAGAGGCGCCACCTTCTCAGCCGGGCAGAGACAGTTGCTGGCCTTTGCCAGAGCCCTAGCCTTTGATCCGGCGATATTGGTCCTGGATGAGGCAACTTCCAATATCGATACCGAAACAGAAATACTTATACAGGATGCCATCAGGAAGGTGATAAAGGACAGGACGACAATAGTAATAGCACATAGGCTTTCTACAATACAACATGCAAACAATATAATCGTACTGCATAAAGGGAAGATACGCGAAATGGGTAACCACCAGGAGTTGTTGGATAAAAAGGGTATGTACTACGATCTGTATCTATTGCAATACAAGGAGTAAGCAAAGGACGACCGATAAGGAGCGGTCGTCCTTTTTCCCGTCTAGCCCTGAACTATCATGCCTTCCTTTAGTTCCTCGACGGTTTCCTCATCAGCTAATACTTCGACCAGCTTCAAAGCAAAATATATTGCTGTTCCCGGCCCTCTTGAGGTGATAAAGCTTCCATCCCGTACAACCATATCCGTTCCTACCTCAGCTCCCTTGAGGGCATCCTCAAAGCCCGGGTAACAGACAGCCTTTCTGCTGTCCAAAAGCCCAAGCCTTCCGATAACGCTTGGCGCCGCACATATAGCCCCTATCAGTTTACCCTTATGGGCATGCTCCAGTAATGCTTTTCTGAGACCTTCATGCTCTCCCAGATGCCTGGTACCGGGCATTCCTCCGGGAAGCACCAGTACATCTGCGGCATTATGATCATTCTTTTCAAACAGTTCATCTGCCGTAACAACGATCCCGTGAGCTCCCTTTACTTCCTTCCTGCCTGTGATGGATACCGTGGCGACAGCTATCCCAGCCCGTCTCAGCACATCGATGACTGTTACCGCTTCAATTTCTTCAAAACCATCTGCCAGATAAATATTCACCTTTTTCATGGGTTTCTCTCCTTCCTATTAGGTATTCCTACTGGGTCAAGATCCTTCACTGCGTTCAGGATGACATCTCCTGTAATTCTGAGCGGAGCGAAGAATTTTCCCCTAAATACAAACCTTATCCGTAACCACAAAATGCAGTTTTGCCACCGCTTTCAGCTTTTCCTTTCCATAGGATTGTACAAATTCCCTGGCCGCATCAGTCACAATGCCGGAGCAGCCCTTGGGAAACTCCATTTCATATTCATCAGACAACCTTTTCATGGCTTTTACATATTCATTCCTGGCTATAATGCTTGCTGCAGCCACCACAACATTGTCCTCAGCCCTGTGCCTCTGCTCCAGGTTGACCTGCCTTCCCTTGGACATAAGAGCATTTTTTATCAGTTCAGGGCTACCAAACTGGTCTGCAAGTACATTGCTGCAGTCTACTGCCTCCAGCAGGTCCTCTATTACCCTCGCATGTCCCCAAGCCAGAAGTCTGTTCAGGTTATTGATCTCCTGGTACATTTCGTTATATTTATTGTTCTCAAGCTTCACTACAGAATATTTACATATCCTCATTATTTCTTCGGCCAGCTTTTCGATCCTTGAATCAGATAGTGTCTTGCTGTCTGCAGCTCCTATTTCCCTTAGCCTTTTCTGACCTTCCGGATCTGCATATACTCCTGCAATGACAAGCGGTCCAAAATAGTCGCCTTTTCCGGATTCATCCGTGCCGATGAGTGCCTTCTCCACTACTTCAGCGACAGAAGTATCTGTCTTGGCCTGCGCTTTACTACCGGCTGCTCCTGTTCGTACCAGCTGCTCAATATACTGCTGTATTTCTTCATTCCTGATCTGAGACAGGTCACATTTTACTCCATTTTTTTTGCTTTCATAGATCCTTACCAAATACTTTGCTCCATTGAAGCTTATACTGAACTGGAGACCGAAGTTTATTGCCGTGTATGAGCTTGTTTCGATCCCGTTATCTTCAAAAATACCCCTCATATATTGATATTGGGTGTACTTATCTTTAGCTGTATTCACTCTCATCTCTCCATTGCATCATATATTTGCACTGCCACGGTTCTTAATTTATATATATTATATCAGTTATAACAAGCTTTCATTGAATAACTTTCTTAAGAATAGAAATAATATAGGTAATAGAAGCTTCAAATAAAAATAGCCCTCCCCCCGGGGCTATTTTAATTTTGTTACTGTTTATTCTCTTCTGTGGGTACTGCTTCAGGTACTTCTACATTGGGTGCAGAACTTGTCATATCGTTAAGGCGCTTCAATATGTCCTCCAGCTCTTTCAACTGATTGCCGTATTCCGCCCAGTTTCCGCCTTGCTGTGCCTCCTGTGCGGCATTGAATGCCTCATTGGCCTTTCTGATAAGCTCACTTGCTGTAGCATTTGTTTCTCCCCCTGTAGCTGGAGGAGTAGCTTCCGGTTTCTCTGCTTCAGGCTGCTTCACAGGGAATATTCTGTTCAGGGCTTTTTCCAATGTATCCTCCATCACGACCTGATTCTTGAAATATGCTATTACTTTTTTCTGCTCCGGCAGAGCATTTGCATTCAGCGCTTTTACGTAAATAGGCTCTACATACAGGATGGATTCTTCAATAGGTATTGTCAGCATGTTTCCTCTGATTACCTGCGAGTTCCCACCGGTCGCCAGAAGATTCAACTGTGGCCCTATTATTGTATCCTGGCTTACTATCCCTTCCACCTGCATGGGACCCTCCACTATCTTTCCTGATGGGAAGCTGTAAAGCACCATCTGCCCATAATTTTCTCCATCATTTTTTACTGCAAGCCATGCTATCATATTTGTCTTTCCTTGCGGTGTATACGGGACCATAAGCAGGAATTCTTCGCTCTTGCTGTCGGGAAGCCTCATAATAAGGTATGAGGACTCAACTGTTTCAGCATTTGCCTGGGTGGTACTGGCACCATATATCTGTGTCGATACATCCCATACATCGCTCTTATTATAGAATTCCCTTGCATTTTTCATATGGTACTTCTTATAAATATCAGATTGTATGTCAAACAATGTCTGCGGATACCTTAAATGTGCCTTTAAGCCCTCAGGCATTTCTTCTGCAGGTTTGAACAGTGTTTTGAATATATTTGAATATGTTTTTATGAGCGGATCATTGGGATCGGAAATATAGAAATCCGTGGTCCCATTATACGCATCTATTATAACCTTTACAGAATTCCTGATGTAATTGGTGGATGTCTGGTTGTTGATCTTCTCTGAGTATGGGTATCTGCTGCTTATGGTATAAGCATCAATTATCCAATAAAGCTTACCATCAGCTATTACTATATATGGATCCTCATCATAAGCCAGGAAGGGTGCTATCTTTTGTACTCTTCTGGCAATATCCCTGTTTATTAGTATCCTGCTGTTTGAATTTATGTCCTGTGACAGGAGGAAGTTTATTTTGCCCTCCCTTACTGCAAAAAGGATCCTGTTGAGCAGGCCAAGTTTTATTCCACCGGTGCCTTTATATTCTGTCTCAATATTTGCATTGGTCGCCGGATAGTCAAATTCCTTTTCCCTGCTGTTTACTATTGCAAAGTCCTTTGCGAGCTCACCAAAGTATATCTGCGGAGTATCTACCTTAATATCTATATCAGAAATTAAAGGCATATCCTTTATGAACAACCTTGGCTGTCCGGAGGAGGTAACTTCGTTTACGGGAGACATTGCAACACCATATCCATGGGTGTATTTAAGGTACCTGTTTATCCAGGAAGCACTCTGTGCCTCCGACTGCTTCGGTATATTGGCAGACTGGAGTTCCCGGGCGGATATGAACACATGCCTGTATACTCCATTGATCATGTATCTGTCTATGTCCATGTCACTGAACTGGTAATAATTCTTGAGTCCCTGTATCTGGTTGTATATGTCCTTTGCCGGCCTGTAGTCATTGATAGGTATATTGTTGATCGTTACTCTGTTTTCTTCTATATCTTCTCTTGTAAGGCTCTGGTTCACAGGAAACTCCTTTTCCTGTACCTTGTCGAGATTGTATGCATAGTTGGTAAAGTTAATATTATTCTGAAGGTACTGCTCTTCCTTTACTATTTCATTAGGGGTAACTATAGCATTCTGAACTACCCCATATACGACTCCTGATGCCACCATCGCCACAACCAACAGCAGCGGCCCGAATACAGCCCTTTTCAGATTTTTCTTGTTCCGTGAAATTATCAGAAGTGCAGCTGTAATTATACATATTGCAATATACACATAATAGGAAGGCAGTGTAACGTTCACATCTGTGTAGCTGGCTCCATATGCAATTCCTCTTGCAGAATAAAGCAGATCAAAGGTCCTCAGGTAGAAGCCCCCCGCCAGCAGCAGGAAGAAAAGCCCTCCCAGGAACATGAGCTGCTTGGAGGCTGCCCCCAGGATGTTCCTGTACATATCCTTTGTACCGATTATGGGTCTGACATTGACATCAAACTGTTCATTGGGAACCTTGGTGGTAAAGAAATTGTACAGGTTGAAAAGTACTGTGATAGCCGCAACCACAAAAATAAGCACCATGAGGAAATTATACAGCTTGTTCAGGAACGGGAGCGCAAATATATAATAGCCTATATCCTTTGAAAATATCGGATCATTGATACCGAAGGAAGTCTTGTTCATAAATATCAGGAAGTCATACCACAGATCAAGAACAAATATAAGAGACAGGACAAAGGATAATCCTAATGATATAAGAACAAATACTTTGTTCCTGACCTTCTTCTCAACATTTGAGAGTATTACTCCGCTATGCTTTATAGAGTATGCGTTTATGGAATTCAGGTAGAGGTAGAACAATACAAAAAGTGCCATGATTGCAGGAACAAAAAACTGCAATTGTGTCACAAGCTTCTTGAAGAATACCTCCTGAAAGCCCAATTCCGAGAACCATTGATAATCAATGATATACATGGCTATATTACTAAAAAACACTATTGCCAGGACTATTATTACCAGCAATACCGTAAAGCCTTTGCTTTTTAAGCTGCCGAACCCTTTCAAAATTACCCCTCCCAAGAATTATTAAAAAAACCTATTACTGCTTCTTTGGGCATATGCGCCCAATATAGATAAATTATACAGTTTATTGCTTTAATATTCAATTATTTCATAAAAGTAAAGTGCAGGCCGGATACCTGCACTAAAACGCCGATGACATTATATCCGCAAGGGTCTTTACATAGTTGAAGGTACCTGCGTCGA
>CAZNMO010000059.1:0-16784 GCA_964574195.1 uncultured Clostridiaceae bacterium
GAAAGATGTATGACACCACCTGACCCTAACCACCTTTCTTAATTATATTATACCACAAATGCTCAATTTTACAACACAATTTTCAGAATATTTAATTATTTATTTATGTAGACTTGCCAAATATCCGTTCATGTATCTGCTTCCCTGTGGCTGTACCCGCCAGACCTCCCGTGCCTGTTTCTCTCAGCTCACAGGGTAGAGACCTGCCTACCTTCAGCATAGCTTCTACAACCTCATCAAAGGGGATGATGCTTTTTATCCCAGCCAGTGCCATGTCCGCAGAAATCAACGCATTGGCAGTGCCTATGGCATTTCTCTTTATGCAGGGTGCTTCCACCAGTCCCGCAATGGGATCGCAGACCAGGCCCATTATGTTCTTCAGTGCCATTGCCGCTGCATTCAACGCTTGCTCTGGAGTCCCTTCCAGCATTTCAACTATTGCAGCGGCAGCCATAGCCGCTGCTGCTCCGGTTTCTGCCTGACATCCGCCTTCAGCCCCTGCCACTGTAGCATTCCTTGTTATGATATAGCCTACTGCCGCAGCCGTAAACAGTGCATTAACTATATCCTCGTCATTTTTACTGAAACGTTCTGCCGTTATGATTATCGATCCCGGCAGTATCCCACTGGAGCCCGCTGTCGGAGCTGCAACGATCTGTCCCATGGCACCGTTGACCTCCAGTACTGCCATTGCTGCGGCCACAGCCTTGTTCATGCTTTCACCGGCAACGGTCCGACTGCTTTCACTGTACTGTATCAGTCTTTTTGCATCTCCGCCCGTCAGACCGCTGATGGAACGTATATCCTCCGTGAGGCCTCTCATTATCGCTTTCTTCATCACAGCCAGGCTCTCCAGCATTTCGCCCCTTATAAGGTCCTTATTTTTCTGTGATATATGTACCTCTCTCACCAACATCATCTCATATATCTTTATGTTGTTTTTTTCGCACAAAGCAAGAAGCTCCGAACCGCTTGAAAAGTTAATGCCCATATCAATCTTCCTCTTTTCTCGTTATAGTGCCTCTATCAAATATACATCCTGGATCCCTTCCCCCAATGCCCTTACCTCTGCAATGACCTTCTTGGATATCTCATTATCCGTCTCAATTATCATGAAGGCATCCTGACCCTTACTCTGCCTGAAAACACGCATGAATGCAATATTGATGCCAAATTGGACCATGAGACTGGTCACCTCGGCAATTACACCCGGGCGATCAAAGTGCCGGATGACCAATGTGGGATATTCTCCTGAGAACTCCACATCCAGGCCATTTATACCTATTACCCTTATGCTTCCTCCTCCAATGGAGCAGCCCAACATCTCGGTCTTTTTCCCGCCACTGCCTGTCATTATTATTTTTACCGTATTGGGATGGGGCGGATCGGCGTCATTTACAACGAACTCGTAATCCAGACCCGAGCTTGCTGCATACTCCATAGACCTGCCAAGCTCAGGGTCATTAGGCTCCATGTCCAGTATTCCTGCCAGCAGTGCTCTGTCTGTGCCATGGCCCTTATAGGTTTTTGCAAAGGAGCCATACAGCACGAAAGTGACTTTGACCACGTCATTTCCGCTTATTCTCCTTGCTACCTTACCCAGCCTTGCGGCACCGGCAGTATGTGAGCTGGAGGGACCTATCATCCTTGGGCCTATAATATCAAAAATGCTATATTCCATATTCATATACTCCTCTACCTTGTCAAATTGTTAATCCCATTATACATAATAACCACTTGCAGTAAAATATAAAAGTGTGTTACAGCCCATAAGTGCAGCTATATTGAGTTTGTGCAAACCAGGGAAAATATATTAAAAGACTCACAAGTATTTAAAAATCGGATAAACTGACAAGGTCCCTTTGTCAAATTTCCGGCCGGAAAAACTCACATCCATGCTCGATATTCCTAAAACAGCCCTCCATGGCTGTTTTACCGGAAATTTGCCAAACTGCCCTTGAGTTTATCTGCGATTTTTAAATAATTGTTCCCTTTTTAATATATTTTCCCTAAGGTGCACACGGCTCTTACATCCACTCATCTAAAATACTAAGGTGGTTTATCCTGTCTCCAGTCTAAACCACCTTATAAAACAAGCTCCAATTCAACGGGAATACCATTTGAATCTACCAAGTGTTAATTACCTCATTCCTGATTCTATACCAAACCTTATCAAACAAACTCTAAACCAGATAAACTAACCGTGTGAACCATTAATCAACCAAATACCAACTAAGAGAGAATTATGGGAAGTTACATGTTAGTTGAATTAGAGCCTGTAAGAACGATGTTTGACATCTCCTGATGCATTCATCCTTCTTGATTTAATTATACCACAAATGCTCAACTATACAACATCAATTATCAGAATATTTAATTATATCGCATTCGTTTCAAATATGAAAGGCTCCCGGATGAATGAATTCCGGGAGCCTTGGACTGCTATTTGTTTATTACGATCTTTCTGCCTTCCTTGCGCCACTCAGCAAACTCTGCTGTAGCTGTAAAGAGGACGTCTGTGGAAGAGTTGATGGCTGTTTCGCAGGAATCCTGTATAACTCCTACTATGAAACCTACACCGACGATCTGCATTGCTATATCATTTGGTATCCCAAACAAGCTTGCTGCCAAAGGTATCAGAAGCAATGACCCTCCGGCCACACCTGAAGCTCCTGCCGCACTCACAGCGGACAAAACGCTGAGTATTACTGCTGTAGGTATGTCAACTGATATTCCAAGTGTGTGTACCGCAGCCAATGTCAGCACAGAAATGGTAATTGATGCACCGGCCATGTTTACTGTAGCTCCAAGAGGAATGGATACTGAGTATGTGTCCTTATCAAGACCGAGTCTTTCACACAGGCTCATATTTACCGGGATATTTGCTGCTGAGCTTCTTGTAAAGAAGGCTGTGATACCGCTTTCCCTCAGGCATTTGAAAACAAGCGGATAAGGATTCTGACGGATCTTTATGAATACTATTATCGGATTTACAACAACAGCAACGAAAATCATACAGCCGACCAGAACCAGCAGCAGTTGTCCGTAGCTGAGCAGGGATTCGATCCCGCTTGTTGCAATGGAATCAAATACAAGTCCCAGGATCCCCAATGGTGCAAAGTTGATTACGATCCTGACCATTTCAGATAATGCATCTGCAAAATTTGACATTAGAGTCTTTGTTGTATCTGCCGCATGCCTCAAGGTAATACCGAAAAGCACTGCAAAAGCCAGTATTCCAATATAGTTAGCATTGAAGAGAGCCTTCACAGGGTTGTCAACCAGGTTAAGCAGTAGTGACCTGAGTACCTCTACTATACCTCCGGGAGCAGCTATGTCTTGCACGCCGGCTGCAAGTGTCAGGCTTACAGGGAACATAAAGCTTGCAACAACGCCTACGACACCGGCTAAAAGAGTACCTAGAGCATAAAGCACCACAATGGACTTCATATTAGTCTGGTGTCCGCTCTTATGCTGTGCTAATGCTGAAGAAACCAGGAAAAACACCAGTATTGGTGCAATTGCCTTCAGGGCACCAACAAACAGGGACCCAAGTATGACGACAGGTTTTGCAGCTTCCGGAATCGTAAGGGCCAGGATGATACCAACAATCAAGCCAATGATTATTCGCTTTACCAGGCTCACTTGATTCCACTTCTTCAAAAGTTCTTTCATAAGTGTAGTTTCCTCCCATAAGAAAAAAATATTATTAATCCGCATAACCACTGACTCTGACTTCAAATCATCATTGTCAAAATGGCGCACGCAATGTCAAGTTTACCATATATTCTGCCCTGTGAAAAGCAAAAAATTCATTTATGTAAATAATGTTATGTTAAGTAAATTTTATATATTCTGATAATAGAAACTAACGCTCTATTCCGGCAGTCGTTTTATATTGTCCAGAATGATCAAAACTATAATCATTTTTGTTTTGGCAGGCACTTGTAGCAGAATAAAATATATGATTTAAAAATAAAATGCAGAATATATCAATATGCCTGGCAAATATCAAAATATTAAAGCAGGTACTGCTGCACAATATATTAAGAATGTGACATAAGCAAAGGGCAGCAAGCAAAAGATCCTTCGCTCCGCTCAGGATGACACTCAACTGTCATCCTGAGTGAAACGAAGGATCTTACCCTTTGATGCTTCTACCTCAATAAGTATTTTATGATCTCAGCCATTACCTTGGCCGCCTCAGCTCTGCTGGATGTCCTCCCTGGCTCAAAATTGTTATCTCCTGTACCGATCATGAGGCCAGTCGCTCTCATTGCATTAACTGCAGCTACGGACCAATCGTTCAGCTTTAACTTATCCTTGAATTCATTTGTTTCCCCCAAGGGAAGCTTTATCCTCGCATATCTCATATAGCGGAATAGCATAACAGCCATTTCCTCACGGTTTATAGCTTTATCAGGCGAGAAATCAGTATCGCTTGTACCGCTGACAATATCGTTTTCATAAGCCCATTTTACCTGTGCTGCATACCAGGCTTCAGAGTCCACATCTTTGAATATGGTCGTGGTGTCTGCCAGTTGCAGATCGGCTGTAAGCCTTGACAGCAATGTAATAAACTCTGCTCTGGTAACAGGCTTGTCCTTCATGAATCTGCCGTCACCTACGCCTTTTATGATATCTCTGGAGGACAATAATGTAATATAGTCTTCTGCCCAACCCAGGTCATCTGAAAACTCGACTTTGTTATAACCGATCTCGTATCTCCCGGCAGAGTTTGACCTTAACAGGATCTCTCCGGTCTCGTCATTGTACAATGATGTTGGTACCGGTCTTCGCACGCCGTCCTCGCCAAGCTGATATACGACTACGCATCCAGCATCCATTGCCCCCTCCGGCTTGTACCCGGTTGAAACCATGATCGTTCCTTCGCCGAAATTCAAGATCCTTTTTCCATCTACCATTACAGTTATTTCAATAATATCATCCTTGACACTAAAGCCGATCACCGCCTGTTTATTGCCCGCTTCAGCAATTGCTGCTGCTATTGCAGCTATGGCGTTCTTCTCAAAGGAGATATTACCAAGCATGCTACTTATAGTTACCCTGTTTACCTTGCTTTCCAGGATCGACCTGAAATTATCTGCAGTAAACATCATTTCCACCTGCCTGATGCCTGTACTGCTGTTTGCAGCATTGAAGACAAGAGTGTCTGCAGCAGTCTTCAATGCTGCTTGCAATGCCGCTTCACTCAAGGTCAGAGTCAGCTTATCGCCTACCAACGATTCACCGGGTTGCATGATGCTGCCGACAGGCATCGGCACTGAGTTATCATCCCGTGAATTTGTGCCTTCGGATCTGTTTCTAACTATTACAGTAAAGCTGGCCTTTTTCTTGGCACCCTCTGGTATTGTATATCCAGCATCCCTGACCCTGAAAGCTCCGCTGGAATATGAGACTGATTCTTCTTCTGCCGGCTGCAATGCTGCAGTTACAGTTGTCTGGCCTATACCCATGGGTATAAGAGTCCCGTCACTCATGACTGCTGCAACCGATTTGTTATCAGAGCTCCATTCCACCTCCAGATTTTCCGGTAGTACTGCGCCGGCCTTTTTTATTATCTCTGCTTTAAGATCGACGATATCATTATAGTATACGGCAATCCTGCTGCCATTCTGCAATTCCGTACCGTTTCTGGTCAGTCTCAGTCTTTCTACCTTCTGCATATCAGCATAGTCCTCTGCAGATATGCTTCGCTTTATCTCCGTTGAAGCTTCAAATTCTCCGAACCTGTAATCAAGCTTCAGCTCTTCAAAGTAGCTGCCATCTCCCGCTTCAGACAATTCATCAAAGCTTGCGCCCCTTAGGCCAACCTTCTGGAATATGCTCTTTTCCTCCTTGGCAGAAAGCTCGAACTGTTCGTTATGGATAGTTTTGTCTCCTGCCGTAATGCTGAAGGTATCTTCAAAGTCCTTATTACCAATATTCTCAACAAGGAGATTCACAAGAGCTTCGTCGCTGTCTGTCAGATAGCTTTCAAAAACATGTATCTGAAGCTTTGGTGCCACCGGTATGTCCTTTTCCTTTGAGACTATTATGTCCCCTGTCTTGTTCTTCAATCTGAAGCCTACCCTGAGCGACTCGACTCCATCCAGAGAAACCGGCATAGTTGGGTTCCCGTATATGGTTTCGTCAGCTCCTCCCATTATATGATGTGAACCATCACCTTCTTTTTCCGGATACCAGCTGCTCTCGCTATACTGCGAGCCATTTGCCAGCATGTAATACTGGTAGTAGATATCCTCAGCTGCCTTCAAGCCTTTATTGGTCAATACCGCTTCCATTTCAACCTTTTCCCCGGGCATATAATATTTGTCATCCGTAGTTATATCTCCAAGCTCAAGCCCGCTGCCTATTGTGAAGGTATTTATAACAAGGCTCCTCACGGAGTTATCGTCGGTATGGTGCCCCGTTGCCTCATCATATTGCTGTGCATATTTTGAGTAGGCTGCCAGGATACTGTCATCCTCCAACACCGTAAAGGATATATCACTATAGCTGGTTCCATGATCATAGGTAAGTCGAACCGGCTTTGACCAGGGGAAGGCCGGGACATCACAGGCAGCATACAGATGAACTTCCTTATGAAGGTTGGCAGGGTCTTCAGTTCCCGGATCACCTAGTTTCAAGCCTTCCTCGTAGCTGGTCTGCTTTTCGCTCCATAGAGCATAGATACTATTTCCGTTTGAAGCAATATTGTAGTCGTCAATGATACCCTCATGATCTACAACCGTATTTATATGTGCATCCTTTGCAGTATCTGTCTTGTCTATTATATAGAATTTTTTTGCCGGAGAGGTTCCCGGTACGGTTACTTCCTTTAGCCTTCCATCCTTTCCAAGTATATCATCTATACAGGTATATACTATATCTCCGCCCCTTAGCCAGTACAGGTAGGTATACCCGTCAGCCCTTACAAAATGCGGCTTGGTGTCTTGTACTCCTTCAGTATCGTTAACGATTTCTATCGGATAGGAGAAGGTTTTCGTAGAATAATCATAGGTCTGTATGTAAAGCTTATAATCGTACTGTGTGGCCGGATCAGAATCATGATCCATGATATATGCCAATACCGCCTGCCCATTATAGGTTATGAGATCCATTTCTTCGATCCTGGGATCTTGAAGGCCGCTGTATGGCATAACAGTCTGGGTCGTTCCCCTGTGTTTAAAGATGACGTCCTCCCCTCCAACATTTACCGTCTCCAGAATATCATGCTCCACCTCAACAATATCCGCTGCCGGAGCTAATTCCGGGAAGCGTTGTCCATAATACTTGTCTGCATCCAGCTTCTCTTCAGGCTCGTAGCTTTCATTCCACACAAACTCGCCTGATACACTGTTATAATCCGCATACCTGTATGCAATAGTGCTGTAGCCATTAACAATATCACCATATAAAGGCTCAGGGCTTTCATCATGCGGAACGGTTCCTTCGTCCAGCATTACAGGGTCTACCTTCCACCGGTCGCTGTGGTCTGTTTTGGTATAAAAGACCATCAGGCGTTTTGATGCAGGATCGTATGAGATCTTCGGATTTACATCCGAATAGTTATCGCCACCATACACCGATTTTGTAACAGAAAATTCTTCATCAATCTCTGCCGAATACAGATCAAGCCATGCTCCGCTTATATTCATAGTGCCCAGGATGTCATGCTCGGTATCCGCTTCACCAAATTCCCTGCCCGCATCCGACCAGGTGATGAGTATCCGATCATCAACAACAAAAGCATCCGGGTCTTCATCCCAGGTACCGTCCTGGTCCAGGGGAACAGGGGCTGAGGCAGTTCCGTCCTCAAGTATGGAATACATAAGTGATGCCCTGTTTCTATCGTCTCTTGTTGTATCATCCTCAACAAATAACAGGAGTGTCCTGTCCTGGTCAAGCTTTATCAGCTTTGTCTGGGGATGGGGGAATACTCCGGCCTGCAATATCTTTTCAGCTTCTGAACCGGCCACAGAGGATTGAAGTAGTGCATCGCCAGCTCCATTCCATTCCTCCCTGGCTGATAAGTAATCCCTTGAAAGGATATCCTCTTCATCAACAGGCTGCACCTTCTCGTATAAAATGCTCTTGTAAGGGTCATCCAGCTCTGAAAGCAGCCCATCTGCAGATTTGATCCCATATGAGAATAAATCTATTCTTTTGCTCTTGTACAGAGTCCATTTCTTCTGGGCAAAAAGCATTTTTACCTTAAGTGTAGCTGTTATGGATGTAATGGCACCGCTTCCGGAGCTTTTGCTGCTTCCTAGAATAGGCACGTTGAAGTTGAAATCGAAATCAGCCCTTCCTGTGAGGTTAAGCTTCAAATAGCCATAGCCTGTCCCTGCATCCAGTTCTATATATGGTGTAAGCATAAACTTTGAATAAATGTCGTAATTGGACGGAGCAAGCGACGCAGTCCCCTTGCTGTCAAGCCGATACTTGGCACTATACCTGTCATTCCCTTTTGCGTCAAATACAACTGCCGCAGAAGCACCGCTCCCGGCACTCAGGGTGACGGTGACAGGCAGCCCTACTGGCGTCATATAGGTTCGTTCCGTTCTGTAATCTGCATTTGCAGTAGCCATTATCACAAGAGAGCTTAAGCAATCATATGCTTTGGGCTCATATATGTCATGACCCTCCTCGTCCTTGCCGACAACTTCCTGACCCAGCTCCAGGACCAGAAGTATCGAGATCTTATAAGGCATGCTCAATACTCCCCCGCCTGTATTTTTTGTTCCCTGGCTCTTATCGGCTCCTGTGGCGGCTCCCTTTGCCACATTTCCGAGTCCGTCCTTATCCTTGCTGCCTACCTCCTCCTTCACCGCAACATCATTGCCCTTTACATTACCGTTTTCATCCAGATTATCCTTGGTCTCCGGTGTATCATTTGCATTCTTTGTCTTCCCGACGAATTTTTTCTCATAGGTGCTGTTAAAGCCTATGTTGAGGACCCTCAAATACCGATATACTCCGTTCTTATCATAATATGCATCTGACTTGAGGTTGTTTTCCACGCTCACATTCATACCCAGGTCAAATTGATTATTTACCTTTCCTATTATATCGATAGCATTCTGATAAGGCAGCTTAAAGCTGGCAAGCAGTGAAAGGGATGTAAGCGGTTCCTTGAACAGCAGGCCTACCTCAACCTCAGGATATTCATGAACAAGAACATCATTTTCCATATACATGCCTGCAATCGTCATATATGAGCCTTCACTTATCTCCGCGCTTAATGTGTTTATGCTTTTGGTAAAGGTCCCATCCTTGTCGGGAGGTCCGGTACGTGTCTCAAGGATCATTTTGTCATCCTCGTCATATATTCTGATGACAGTTTCATTCACCTTCACACCTGTGTTTTCCATCATCTTGTATGAAAAAACAGTATCATCCTTGGAGAGATTAAGAATAGGGTTCTTTGCACTTAAAGGGTTAGCAGGATCGACCTTCTTTCCGTCCTTCAGATATTGGGCCTTGAAGGTAGCAGAATCAGGCCTTACCAGGCTGCTGGGATTTATTATTACAGGGACTGTATTTCCTACCTGGGCGGTAATATTAAATATCTGCTTCTGGTAAAATACCTGTCCCAGGTAATAGCCCAGCGGTACGTATGTAAGCGCCGAATCTTTATATATTCCGTCATCATTATCACGGATCTGCTTTGCACCGATATATACCTCTGCATTCTTGAGGCGTTTTTCCGGCGTAAGTGCATCAGGTCTTAATACGGTACTGTGCTGCTCTGTCAATTTAACGGTTATGGTCTTCAAGTCACCGGCAGCCTGTACCTTATCAAACATGTAGTATATCCTGGAAGGATTGAAATACTGGGGCATATAGCTGAAATTGTTTCCCATATAAACCCGTTGGTCCAATACCTTCTCTATGTCAATAGAGTTGTTCTTCATTCTTTCCCTAAGCCTTTTTTCCACTGTCTCTTTTTCTCCGTCCTCCAACTCGCCGCTGTTATCGGCATCAGGTGAAAAATCTATCCACTTTGCCACAAAGCCGGGGGAGGTCGCCGCTTTCATATTGAAGAAATCCAAGGGATTGGCTGTTTCAATCACTATGGGATTATGTATATTGCCTTCCCATGGGTCGGAGATCCCTTCACTGTCCGGAGGCATCACAACAACTCCATCGGCGGAATTGTAAAGAAAATCTATTACCATCTCCCTGGTTCTGACATATATCCCATCGTACTTTGTACTGCCTTCTATAACAACACTTGCATAATCATCAGAGCCCCAATTGAGCTCCTTTAGCTTGCCGGTGAGCTTGAAGGTTCCGTCAATGTAGTCCAAGGTATATGTAGATGGGATCAGTTCTCCCATCTTGTAGACAAACAAATACGCCTTCCTGGGTGCACCGAATTTCTCCTCACCATTGCTGTCCGGATAACCGGTATCATATGAATATTTGAATTCCATCTCAATGGTAGGGTCCATATCCGGAACCTCAGGCTTATCCCAGGAGTCATATATCTTTTCGATTTCATCAGTAAAAGCAGCCCTGTCAGGATATGCAATGCCGTCAAGCTTGTAAGGCAGCATTTGCACTCTGTGCTTATACTCACTGGGGTATGCTTTTACAATCAATGTCTCTCGGAGGTTGACACTAAGTGTATTGTATGAGCCTTCCAGAGTATAGTCGATCTTTCTGTGTTTGTCTGTGTCTGTAATAGCAATTCCAACCTTTCCCGGCTTACCGGGTATGTCTGCCTTTTCCAGATAAGAGGTCCAGGTTGGCAGCTTGGAGGTGTTTTCGTTGAATCTGATTATCTCCAGCCCTGTAATGACATCGCCTCTATATAGTCTCAAGGCACCTGTGCTGACAAAGCTTGAAGCGGTACCGATATTGTAAAGTGTCATGCCGTCATTCACCTTAAGCTCCAAAGCTGCCTCATTCTTGGCGAATACCGGCCGTATCTCAATAGTGCCGTTCTTTATTCCTTCATATATATTTTCTGTCTTGAAAAAAACATCATCCAACACAAGTTCGGTGCCTTCATGATATGTCCAAATGTCACTTGTACCTCCCCAACCGTCCCTGTATATCCCCTTTACTTCAAAGCCGGTGTAACGGGCATAATTTCCGTTGGGATTGTCTTCGCTGTATTTGTAGCCGAACTCTATCCTGTCGGAACGGAATACCTTTGGATCAGCGGGAGGAACAAGAGCATCAGTGTAGTCCTGATAGTTGCCTACCCTCGAATTGACCTTCTTGACAAAAAAGCTTCCCGGGTTGAATTCGATGGTGCCGTCTTGGACAAAAGAGCTGTTTATCAGCTTGTACTTCGACCTGAACATGTTACGTGTCGATATATTCACCTTGTACTCCTTCAGCTTCAGCTTGATCGCCGAGAAGTAAGGGGATGTGTTGTTGCCTTTATCCGCGTAGGATATTATGGCAATGGAATTAGCCTTGGTTACATTTTCCGCCTCCAGGTTCCTTGTATAGGTGACAAATTCACCATGCTCCCTGAAGGTCTTTGTTTCCCCATATACATTTCCGTCCTTGTAATAGCCTGCATAGGGCCCTTCAAGCCTGAATACAGTAAAAAAGTCAAAGACCCTTGCCCCAATGCCGTTTGTTCCGCCATCGCCGCTATTGAAGTAATCAAAGGAAAGCTCACTTACTCCACCCATACTCCCAATAGGATACTTCAGACTAAAATTATCATACTTGCCTTCGCTCCAGTTACGTGTAGAGGTATAATCTGTCTGAAAGCCTTCTCCTGATTCCCATATATAGTATTGGTCGGGCTCCAAATTCGCATCTTTGCTGAAATCCTCGCCGGTGATGACCCACTTCCCTCTCTGGGGGGAATAACCGTAATTGGATAGCAGCTCCGTATTCATATCCTCATAACCACTACCGGAAAGGCTATAGCTTTTTACTGCGGCTTTATTCCTCACACGCAGTATGCTGTTGCTGGATGCAGAAGGTATTGTCACTACCGCCTCAGCCGCACCCAGATCGACATTCCTGCTTGTCCGATCAAGTGCTACTATGAACTCTCGCTCTTCTTCCCTGTCCGGATTATCCAGTATGTTCACAAATATTGTCTGCTCCGATGTACCAGGGGCAAAGAATAGTTCCTTCAATCCCGGGTCATAGTCTATGCCGCTTCTGGCAGTATCTTCTTCAGTGCCTATATTGATCGTGGAATACTGCTCCAAGCCGCTTGTCCGCCTCACAGTGATTTGAGCCTTCCCATCCTTTGCCATTACTTCGGGGGTTTCTATATGGAATCTCACTGTTTCCGGTTCCTCGTCATCAATGATACTAAGGTATGACATATAGAATTCTCCCCTGAAGGCACCGGTGCTTGGTTTGCTCAATGCAAAAAGTACCTGCTCTTCACTTTCTGACAACTTGTCATTCAGGGGAATCAGATAAAGATATTTTATATACTCTCCGTCACCAAACTTAATGGTTGTCTCAGTTCCTTCCACGCTGTACAGGAATTTATCATATTCTGCCTTAAGCTCCTCTACCTTGCTCTCATCTACTGTCTTCCAATCAGGCCTGTCGCTATCCTGTCCCAGATAAGCATCTCTGGCTTCACGTAATGATCTGGGCTGGTGATTTTCCGCTCCTCCTATTGTAAATGCAGAACCGGCCAGATCGGTATAAGGGACTCCTGTTGAATACACGCTTTCTGTTACGGTTTCATCAGCTTCACCATAAACAGCTTCACTTCCTCCTATTGTAAATGCAGCCCCTGACAGATCGGTATAAGGGACCTCTGATGAATATACGCTTTCTGTTACGGTTTCATCAGCTTCACCATAAACAGCCTCACTGATAGTGATCGCTGCATTATCTCCCAATGTACGGACAATAGAAATTGCATCAGGGTTCTCCTTTATTTGGTTTTTCCCTGAGTTTTCATATACTCTTATAACATAATCCTTGCCATATTCCGCACTTATGTCTATAGCCTTAAAATCGACACTGGCCTCGCCTTGTGTACCACCCTGGCGGACAATTGAAATCTCAAAGTATTCCTGTTCCTCTCCAACCTGAAACTTGGTGCCGATAAAGTTGAACAGCCCCTTGGGGAATCTCTCCTTCCACTCTTCATCACCGGCTATTGCCTGTCTGAGCTCCGCCTCTGTCTTGTAATCTTCCAGGTTCAAGTCAGCAAAAACTGCTATGGGTACACTTTGGAAAATCATCAGGAAGCACAAGATAAACGTCATTGTTCTTTTCAGCATACACCTGATCCCCCTTTTTTAATATTCGTAAACTAAGATATACAAAAAAAACTAAGTCTGTGTTATAATTTATCATTATACCGACTATAGTCACCTAATATAATAAGTATATAATTGTCGGAATTTATTGTCAACATAGGAGGAAATTTGATGGATATGGGGAAGAGTTCCAATAGAAAATTGCAGGCTGTAGAAACAAAGCAGAAGATATATACGGCTGCCGAGCAACTATTCAAAGACTATGGTTTTGAAAATGTAAGTGTTGACTCTATAGTTGAAATGGCAGGAGTATCCAAAGGGGGATTCTATGTGCACTATGATTCAAAGGATTCCCTGATCGTCTCCTGTATCAACGATTACGTCAATAGAGTGGATCTAGACTATAAATCGTATCTGGAATCCTTTGACCAAGGCACTGAAGCTTCAGAGCTCCTGATTTCTCTTGCAGGGAAAATAACTGAAGTTATAATCTCTACCATAGGCCACTCCAATATAAAAGCTGTTTATAAAGCACACATGACGAAAAACATAAATACAGATGCCATGCTGAGCTATAATAGGGAGTTGTATAATATATTCAATGAGCTGATAAATCGGGGCATGGAACAAGGCGTTTTCAGAACGGATATACCTGTGGATAAACTAACAAAACACTGTATTATGGCGATAAGAGGACTTACTTATGAATGGTGCATACGCTATCCTGACTTTGACTTGAGTGAACAGATCCGGGAACACTTTGAAATACTACTGTCAGGCATGAAAGCCCATTAGCAGATCAAAAAGGGTGGATTCGGGAGTTCTCCCATATCCACCCTTTTGTTCCGTTCTATACTTTATCTGGTAACTGCAGTGATCTTCCTTACAATATCTTCAACCGGCAGCTTGCTCTGCTCACCCTGCTTCATATCCTTCAGTGTCAGTATATTGCTGGCGATCTCTTCTTCACCAATAAGCACAACAAAGGGTATGTTCAGCTTGTTTGCATAGGTCAGCTTCTTGGCTGTCTTGGCTTCCTCCATATAAACCTCTGTAATTATCCCCTCAGCCCTTAAACGGTTGGCTGTCATTACAGCATATTCCACATCATCACCCATAGGAATTATCAGAGCTTGTGTCAGTGACGCAGCTTCGTTGCCCATGGCGATACCTGCTTCATTCAGTTGATAGAACAGCCTTGTCAGTCCTATGGATATGCCAACTCCCGGCAGCTTTTGCTCGGTATAGTATTCAGCCAGGTTGTCATAGCGTCCTCCGGAGCATACCGATCCAATGTTTGGATAGTCATCCAGAATGGTCTCATATACGGTTCCTGTATAATAGTCCAGGCCTCTTGCTATTTTTAGGTCTATCCTGCAGTTCTTTTCCGGCACGCCGAAAAGCTTTATAAACCGCACGACCTTTGACAATTCTTCCAGACCTTCCGCAAACATCTCGTTTGCTATGCCCAGCCGTCCAAGTGCGTCCAGCACCTCCTGGTTGCTGCCTTCGATACTTACAAACTCCATTATTGTCTTCACTACCGAGTCATTTTGGCATATGTCGGTCAGTTCCTTTTTGACAGCATCGACTCCGATCTTATCCAGCTTATCGATGGTCCTGAGGACTTCTCCTTTATCAGTGACTCCCAGGGAATCAAAGAAACCGTTCAGTACCTTCCTGTTGTTTATGCGTATTGAGAAGGAATCAAATCCAAGATCCTTAAAGGTCGAGTATATTATGCTTGGGATCTCTGCATCGTTTATCACGCTGAGCTTTCCATTGCCTATGATATCGATATCGCACTGGTAGAACTCACGGAACCTTCCCTTCTGATTCCTCTCCCCCCTATATACCTTTCCTATCTGATACCTGCGGAAGGGAAAGGTCAGGGAAGACATGTACTGAGAAACATATCTGGCCAGCGGTACTGTAAGGTCGAATCTCAAGGACAGGTCGCTGTCACCCTTGTTGAATCTGTATATCTGTTTTTCTGTTTCCCCGCCTCCCTTGGCCAGAAGTATCTCCGACTTCTCAATTATTGGGGTATCAATTGGCAGGAAGCCGTACTTTTCAAAGTTTCTCCTTATGGTGTCCATCATCCTGTTGAAGGCTATCTGGTCTTGGGGCAGCAGCTCCATAAAGCCCGGCAGGATGGACGGTTTAACGATTTGATTCTTCATAATATTCCTCCTTGTATGATGTGCAGAATATAGCTTGGATTATAAATAAGCCCATGCATCTGTTTTATCTGCATGGGCTTTTATCTGACCTTGTTTTCCACCACCACAGATACGACGCCGTAAAATTCCAATAGGCCTGAATCTATGGCATACTACCATAAACAAGCCTTAAACGTGATGGTGATGTATAATTGTATACTTTTTTCCTGCATTAAGCATATTATCTGCCTCTTTGTGCTGATTTATCACATTTTAGCATAATTGGGGCATTTATTCAATATAACCGGTAGTTTTTTATCACAAGATCAGGCTTCCTGATGGGAAAGTTGAAAAAAGGACCATAGAGGAGGGAGCCTGCTATGGTCCGGTAAATGCTATTTTGAACAGCTTGCACCACAGATATAGTTCTCTGAACGAGTCGAGGTTGCAGGAGGAGCGTAATCCAGCTCCCTGTCCTTGATCCCCAATATTTCCTCGGGACGTATCCAGGGCCTCTTCTGAATGCCGCTTGTTTCCTCATGGGTCAGGTAGCCTTTATAGGTAGTGAGGCTTCGCCTTATATAGCCATCCTTTACACATGCCTCTGCCACACCATTATTGAGGATGCTCCTGAAATATGGGAGCATTTCTGCTGCATATGCGATGGAGGTTGACTGGGCAATTGCACCGGGGATATTGCTGACACAATAATGAACAACACCATTTACAACATAACGCGGATTGTCATGATGTGTCTCATGGCTGCTTTCAATTGCTCCCGGATCGTCATTGCTTATATCCACCAATACTGAGCCTGGTTCCATCAGCTTCAACATCTCCTTGTCTATGAGGAAATCCTTGCGCTGTTTTGGCCACCTTACGCAATTGATGATCAGGTCTGTTTCCGGCAGTAATTCTGTAATGACCTCTTTTGTACAAAACATAGTGTTGACGCGTTCATGATAAATATTACCTACTTCACGCAGTGCGGCCAGATTGATATCCAGTACGGTGACCCATGCACCCAGACACTGCAGGACCTGTAATGCAGATTTCCCTACTACTCCCGCACCGAGAATGACTGCCTTGATCCCCGGTGCACCTGCCAGACCGCTTACGAATTTGCCCTTGCCGCCATTGATGGAAAGCAGGGATTCAAGTCCGAACAACGCCCCTTGTTTTCCCGCCGCTTCACAGTTAGGTGATCCATACCTGTGGCAGTCCTCCGCTGTAAATGCTATTACCTTCTTGTCAAGTAATGCCTGTACCTCCTCAGGATGCCCTGCCGGATGGATACAGGTCATGATGATCTGGTTTTCCCTAAGCAGCTCATACTCGCTTTTTTCTATTTCCTTTACCTTTACGAGCATATCACAGCGCTTGTACATTTCTTCCATTGTATCTACCA
>CAZNMO010000059.1:16794-22770 GCA_964574195.1 uncultured Clostridiaceae bacterium
ATTGCTGATCAGAGAATCCGCTTCTGACACCACAGCCCTTCTGTGCAAGCACCTTGTGTCCGTCAGCGACGATTGAAGCAGTCTCAACAGGAGTAACTACGACACGATTTTCGCCTTCCTTAATATCTTTCAAAATTCCAAATATCATATTTATTCCCCTTTTCTTGTAATAGAATCTATATTGTTACGATTCACACAATTGTGCAGCACCTGTACGGTGCCTTTCAATAGCCTCCATGGGCTCCGTATATGTGAGATCATGCTTGACCGCCGTCTCTCTGAGGGTCAGATCACCATAGTAGAAGGTCAGGCCTCTGCGAAGATGCGGATCCCTTACAAGCTCAGCCTGAACTCCGTTGTTTGCCATGGAAAGCAGATAGGGAAGTGTAGCCGCCGAAAGCATGATCGAAGCAGTACGGGAGAAACCGGACGGTATATTATCCACGCAATAATGCATAATGCCTTCTTCGTAGTAAACAGGCTCATCGTGGGTCGTTGAACGACAGGTCTCAACAGCGCCTGCATCGTCGCAGGCAACGTCGACTATCATGGCACCTGGTTTCATCATACACAGATCCTCCTTGTATATAAGGTGATCCTTGCGTGTTTTATCCCAGAGTATGCAATTAATGACTATATCTGATTCCTTCAAGCAGCGCTCCAGGTTTTCTCTATTTGAATACAGGAATTCCACATTTGCCGGCAGCTTTGCCCGGGCCCGCTCCATAGCCTTATAGCTTACATCGAGCATTGTGACCCTGTTTCCGAAGGAAGCGGCAAGCTCAGCGGCGCCTATCCCTGAGTAACCGCAGCCGATTATTGTGATCCTTGGGGTCGATACTCCTGTTATACTGCTCAGCAAAAGCCCCGCACCCCCGTGTACCGATTGTGAGAAATACAGCGCTGCGAGAAATCCGCCTTTTCCTGCAAGTATGCTCATGGGACTAAGCAGCGGAAATTCCGAGTTCTCATCATCTATATCTTCATAGGCAATACCTATGACTTTTCTGTCCAGCAGTTCTCTTGTCATCTCCAGATGGGCGTTGGAATGCAGATAGGTGAATATTGTCTGCCCCTCATGGAGCATGTTGAATTCCGAAGCCTCGATCTCCTTGACCTTATACAAAAGCTCCGCTTTTTCATATACCTCCGACTTGTCAGCCATCATTGCGCCGGCAACAATATAATCACAGTCGAAAAAACCGCTTCCGATCCCTGCTCCATGCTCCACATAAACAGTATGGCCTTTGGCAGTCAGGGCCGACACTGCCGAAGGAACGGCCGCCACTCTGAATTCATTATGCTTGTTCTCTTTAGGAATACCTATGATCATAGCTCTTCACTTCTTTCATTTACTAAGAAGCATGCTACATAATGCTCAGGAGAAACCTCGATCAACTGAGGGTCTGAGCCTGTACAGCCTTCAAAGCAGAAATCGCAGCGCTTGGCAAACCTACAGCCGGGCTTTACATTAATGGGACTGCTGACCTCTCCCTTGATGACCGTGAACTCAACATCCCTTTTTGCCAGGTTGGGCTCGGGTATTGCCGCAAGCAGTGCCTTTGTATATGGGTGCAACGGGTTTGAAAACAATTCATCAGAAGGTGCCATCTCAACACATTTGCCAAGATACATGACCATTATCTTGTTTGATATATGCTTGACAACACTCAGGTCGTGAGTGACGAACATATAAGTCAGTCCCAGCTCATCTCCGAGATCCATCAGCAGATTCAGTATCTGTGCCTGGATCGAAACATCCAGCGCCGAAACAGGCTCGTCGCAGACAATGAATTTTGGATTCAAGGAGAGCGCACGGGCGATCCCGATACGCTGACGGCGTCCGCCATCCAGCTCATGAGGATATGAGTTGGCATACCTGCGTGCCAGTCCTACAAGATCCATCAGTTCAGCAGCGCGGTTATATGTCTCCACCTTGTTCCTATAAAGCTTATGGATGAACATATATTCAGCGATAACCTCTATTACGGATTTGCGGGGGTCAATACTTGCATAGGGGTCCTGGAAAATTATCTGCAGATCCCTGCGAAGCTCACGTACCTTGCCAGGCCTGAATTTCATTATATCCTGTCCATTATATAGTATCTGTCCTGAGGTGGGCTCGATAAGTCTGAGTATGGATCTTCCCAGCGTACTTTTACCGCAGCCCGATTCACCAACTACACCCACAGTTTCACCCGGATAAATCTTGAGATTTACACCGTCCACCGCGTGCAGCTTTGCACCGCCGTTCAGTTTAAAATGCTTCTTCAGGTCTACTATTTCTATCAGTGGAGTCCTGTTATTGTCCATCGCTGTTCTTGCCTCCCATCTGTGCTGTGCTCAGCTTTTCGCTGAACAAATGACAGCACAAGGAATGTGTACCATCAGTAATACTCTTGGGATGTTCCTTCTTACATATATCCATACAGTGTTTGCATCTTGGAGCGAATACACAGCCTTCAGGCAGGTTCGTCGGGTCGGGCATAAGTCCTGGGATCGGTGTCAGCCTTTTCGCACGGGACTCAAGATTTGGAATGGAACCGAACAAGCCTTCGGTATATGGGTGATGCCTTTTACCCAGGAATATATCTTCAACGGTTCCGGACTCAATGATCTCTCCTGCATACATGACCGCCACATCATCGCATATTTTCGCAACTATTCCAAGGTCGTGGGTTATCATGAGCATTGAGGTTCCGAGCCGGTCTCTCAGCTTTTTTATCATCATCAGTACCTGTGCCTGTATGGTAACATCCAGGGCTGTTGTAGGCTCATCAGCTATAAGCAGCTCGGGTTCGCAGGCCAGAGCCATTGCTATTACCACACGCTGCTTCATCCCGCCGGAAAACTGGTGAGGATAATCAACTTTCCTGGAGGAAAGTATCCCTACCATGTTGAGCGTTTCCTCAACGCGTTTTTCTATTTCTTCCTTGCCTAGCCCCTTGTTATGCAGTATTATGGCCTCGGCGATCTGTTCTCCGACTGTCATAACAGGATTGAGGCTTGTCATTGGGTCCTGGAAGACCATCGCAATTTTGTCACCGCGGATCTCACGCATTTTACTTTCCTCAAGGCCCAGTATATCCACATCATTGAAGCTGATGGAGCCCTTCAGGATCTTGCCTGTGTTGCTGGGCAGCAGCCTCAGGATGGACAAGGCGGTCGTAGTCTTCCCTGCGCCGGTTTCACCCACCAGCCCTAGAGTCTTACCTCTTCCGATTTTGAGATCGATGCCATTGATTGCTTTAACAGTTTCAAGATCGGTCTTGTAGACGACCGACAGATCTTTTATATCCAAAACCAGTTCATTCATAGCTTTACATTCCTTTCAAATGCCGTAAATTAGGACTTCAAATGCGGATCCAGCGCATCTCGCATCCCGTCACCTATCAGGTTGACGGAGCATGCTGTCAGTACTATTGCCAGTGCTGGGAAAAACAGCAAATGCGGCGCAGTACGCATAAATTCGCGTGCTTCGGCAAGCATCAAGCCCCATTCCGGTGCTGGTGGCGGCATTCCCAAGCCTAAAAAGCTCAAGGTGGATTCGTACAGAATGATCTTTGCAACGTTAAGTGTGGTATTCACGATTATTACGCCCATAGCATTGGGTATGATATGGGATAAGATGATACGGGCACTGCTTGAGCCCCCCGCCCTGGCAGCTTCTACATAATCCTGTTCCGCGAGGTTGAGGACCTGTGAGCGCACCAGCCTTACATAATTTGTAAAATAGGCCAGAGTCAGCGCTATAAGCAGATTGGTGAAGTTCGCGCCAAGCGCAAACACGACAGCCATAGTAAATAAAATATCAGGCACCGACATAAAAATGTCCAGGGTCCTCATGATGAGGTTGTCTACTTTTCCGCCGAAATATCCGGCAATTGCACCCAGTGCGCTCCCGAATATACAAGATGAGATCGTTGCCAGAACTGCTATCAGCAGTGAGGTCCTCCCGCCATGTACGACACGCGCAAAAACATCACGGCCATAAGAGTCTGTACCGAAAATATGCGCTGCCGACGGTGCTTTCAGCTTGTTTACAAGCTCCTGCTTGCTCACCAGATCATAGGGAACTATTACGTCAGCGAAAAGGAGTACCAAAAGTATAACAGCAAGCATGAACAGGCCGATAACAGCACCCTTGCTTTTTTTGAACCTCCGCCATATTTCCTTTGCCTGGCTTTGCTTCTTGAATGTGATATGACCATGTTGTTCGGAAATCGATGTCATATTTTCCATAGTGTCACTCCTTTGTCCTGGCATACTTAGCCCTTATTCTGGGATCTATATAGGCATATATCAAGTCTACTATCAGCATGACGATCGTAAAGCAGACAGCAATCATAATAGTACCTGCTATGATAACAGGCTCATCCTTATAGGTTATACGATCCACTATCAGGCTTCCGATGCCAGGAATAGAAAACAATTTTTCTGCTACAACCGCACCGGCTATAAGGCTCCCAAGACTGAGGCCTATGTTTGTAATGACCGGAAGCAATGCGTTCTTAAGTGCGTGTTTCCAGATGACCACATTTTCTGCGGCACCCTTGGCACGTGCAGTACGGACATAATCCTGCCTGATGGATTCCAGCATGGAGGATTTGGTAAACCTCAGATTCATTGCCGCCGGAGGAATGGAAATGGCAAGGGCAGGCATTATATAATTTGCAAAGGATTTTATCCCGTAGGATGGCAGCCAGTTAAGCTTTAATGAGAATATGAACAGCAGCAGCATACCCAGCACAAAGGAAGGTATCGCCGCGATCAGGAAAGCAAGGATAGAGGGAATCGTATCCCAGAGTGAATACTGCTTCACCGCAGCGTAGATGCCCAATGGTATACCGATCAGGGTGGAAAGGAATACCCCCATAAATGCCAGCTTTATCGTCACTAAATATCGAGGCCAGATCTCATCAAAAACTGATTGCTTTGTAAAATACGATATGCCGAAGTCCCGGTTCACAACCATGTCATATATGTAGTTGAAATACTTCTGCAGAAAGGGCAGGTCATAGCCCAGTTCATGGTTCAGAGCATCCACATCTGCCTGGGGTGCTGAGACTCCGAGCAATGCACGGGCGGGATCACCGGGGGTCAGGTTCATTACAAAAAATATTATAAATACAACTCCTAAAATAGTAGGGATCAGGAATAATAATCTTTTGATGATATATCTATACATCTTATTATCTCCTCACTGATTGAGCTTAAATTTCAGGGCACCTCCGCTGACCGAACTGCAGAAATGCCCTGAGTTCTTTTTATACCGGCCTATCCTATCCTGGATATACCGGCATTTAAATTATGACCGATCCGGACTATTTGAAGCTGAAGGTACGGATCTTGTAGTATGTAGGAACAGGCTTTCCGATATTCAGATCCGGAGACCATACGATCGCTACAGGCCTGTGCAGGCAAGGAAGTATAGTTGCAGAATCCATAACGATTTTCCACAGCTCTGTATAGTAAGCACGGCGCTGATCCGGATCAACTACCGAAACACCCAGGTCTACAAGCTCTTCGATACGCTGCCAGTTGAACGGGCCGTCCTTGTATTTGACGACATACATTCCCACGGATTCGCTGTCCACCTGCTGACGGATATTGTTGTAGTCGTAGTTGCCCGAATCTGAGAATACACAGATGTTATAGTCCTGTGCATACAGTTTTGGTGTAACGATGGCTGCTTCCATAACTGACACTGCGGCAGTGATCCCGGCTGCTGCCAGGTTGGCTTGCAGTACCTGCGCCATCTTGGCGTTGTTTGAAGTACCGGCACCATAAGTCAGTATTGTACCTACATCAACACCGTTGGGGTAACCGGCTTCAGCCAACAGCTGCTTGGCCTTCGCAATGTCATAGCGATAAGTCTCAAAGCCGTCCACCGGTGAGGTCGCTACATATTCAGACGGCATGTACTGGGTTGCCTCAGCACCGTAACCGTTGCTTACCGCCAGGTTGATGTCGGTT
>CAZNMO010000060.1:0-6071 GCA_964574195.1 uncultured Clostridiaceae bacterium
GTTCATAGAGCCTTTTGGTAAAGAAAAATTCAAGATAGACCTGTGGAAGGCGAACAAGCTGCTGCTGATGAAACTGGGGATACCGGAAGGGAATATTACGGTAAGCGGTATGTGTACCAAATGTAAAGAAGATATGTTTTTCTCATACAGAAGGGATAATGGCAGGACCGGCAGTCTTTCGGCCATAATGGAGCTCATATGATAATAGGGAGTTGGGAGGAAGAAGCTTTATGAACGACAGGATCCTTGTGATAGAAGATGAAAGCAATATTCAGGAACTGATCAAGTACAATCTGGAGAAGAACGGCTACAAGGTGGTATTGTCAGATAACGGTACTTCCGGCCTCAATGAAGCCCTTGCCAATGTGCCTGATCTGATACTGCTGGACCTCATGCTTCCCGGCCTTGACGGGCTTGAGGTCTGCAAAAGGCTGAGAGCAGATAAACGAACAAGGAGAGTCCCTATTTTCATGCTTACAGCAAGAAGTGAGGAGCTTGACAAGGTTCTGGGCTTGGAGCTGGGAGCAGACGATTATATTACAAAGCCCTTCAGCATAAAGGAGCTTATCGCAAGGATCAGGTCGGCGCTGAGAAGGGTGGAAGAGGACAGGGATGAAGAATCACCGGCAGTGGAAGGCAACAAGCTGATAAGGGTCAAGGATATTGAAATAGACAGCGAGAAGTACGAAGTAAAAAAGAATGGGGAGAAGCTTTCACTGACTCTCAAGGAATTTGAACTTCTTAAGATCCTGGTTGAGAATCGGGGTAAGGTGTTGACCAGGGATTTCCTGCTGGATAAAATATGGGGTTATGACTATGCAGGTGAAACAAGGACGGTAGATGTCCATATAAGACATGTGAGGCAGAAGCTGAAGGATGAGGAGGGCTCAAACCCGCTTGTAGAAACTATAAGGGGAGTGGGCTACAGATTTACAGGTGAGGGTGGTAACTGATGCAGCGCAGGATATTTTTCAATATCGTAATAGTCCTCCTGGTGGGGGTTATCATATGCGGCCTGCTTTCTGCCAGGGTGGTGGAAAACAACTACCATGACAGTATAGAAAAAACGCTTATAACCGAATCAGGTCTGATAAGGGAGCTTGTGGGCGAAAGCCTGATAAGCAACAAGGCCGGTATAAGCGAGTATATCCATAAAATAAAACAGACTACTAATACAAGGGTCACCATACTTGATGTTCTTGGTAATGTAATAATAGATACTGAGAAGGATTCTTCGGTTATGGACAACCATTCTAAGCGGGAGGAGGTAGCTGCCGCACTGAAGGGCGAAGTGGGCAAGTCCATCCGATACAGCTATACACTGAAGGTGGATCTGATGTACATAGCCCAGCCTATATTCAGAGAAGGAAGAGTAATAGGAGCAGTCAGGCTGGCAAAGCCGTTGTATGAGATAAATCATCTTCTCGGAAAGCTTTATCTAAACATATTGATCGCAGTACTGGCAGGATTGCTTGTAGCCTCTTTGCTTGGTTACAGAATGGCTGCCAACATAACAAGACCCATCAGGGAGATAACCGATACGGCTGAGAGCATTGCCAAGGGGCAATTTGACAGGCATATAAACATATATGGCAAGGATGAGGTAGGTATACTGGCAACCTCTATTAATGATATGGCGTCAAAGCTGGATGAAATGATAATCAGTCTTCAGGATAAGAATGTCAAGCTGGAAGCCATAATGTCTAGCGTAGTCAATGGAATAATAGCCATAGACAGCCTGGAAAAGGTGCTTTTTATCAATCCGGCGGCGGAGAAGATACTAAACATACGCGATAAGGATATATCCGGAAAGCATCTGCTTCAGGTCGTGAGAAACAATTCCCTGGATAATTACCTGAACTCAATATTGAAGGAAAAGAATTACTATGATACGGAAATCACATTGGAAGGCAGTGAAGAGAAGATCCTCAAATTCTACGCCAATCCTATAAGACAGATTGATAAGACCGATATAAAAGGGATCATAATTACAATACAGGATATAACTGAGCTCAGACGATTGGAAAAGGTGAGGACGGAATTTGTGGCAAATGTATCCCATGAGTTGAAGACGCCTTTGACTTCTATAAAGGGCTTTGTAGAAACCCTGAAAATGAGCGGAATGGAAAATCTTCAGGATAACCTGAGGTTCCTCGATATTATTGAGGATGAGGCAAACAGACTATACAGACTGATAAATGATATATTGTCCTTGTCAGAGCTGGAGCAGAAAAGAGCCGCTATTAAGAAGGAGAAAATAAACGTCGGGAAGTCGATCACGGAAGTAGTATCGATGCTTCAGGCGCAAAGCGAGAGCAAGAACATACAGCTTTCAGTGAATGTAAGAGAGGAACTGTCTGCCCTAAATGGAGAAACTGATAAGCTGAAGCAGATGCTTATAAACCTGGTTGATAACGCTATCAAATATACCCCCGAAAACGGTAAGGTGGAGGTGGAGGCGTACAACCAGAAGGAGGAGCAAGGCCGAAGCAGCGTAGTAATAAAGGTATCCGACAATGGGATAGGCATACCAAAGGAACATATACCCAGGCTTTTTGAAAGATTCTACAGGGTCGACAAAGCCAGGTCCAGGAGGGTCGGGGGCACAGGCCTGGGGCTGGCAATAGTAAAGCATATTGTGATCCTTTTCAACGGAAGGATAGAAGTAAACAGTGAAATAGGTAAAGGAACAGTATTCAAGATCATATTGCCGGTTTCATAATGTAGTGACGCTAATAAAAGGATGATATTTACATCATCCTTTTTGTTTTATATCATATGGAGAATGCTACATAAGTGGTTGCGGGTTACGCGTTTCGAGTTGCGCGTAGAATGGTTCGGAAAGGCTTCGAAGCCCCGTCTGAGATCACGCGTAACGCGCAACTCGTAACCCGTAACAAAATGCGACTGTGTCGCATTTGAATTTACATGGAATTAACAATTGTTTCATATTCCTTTAACACTATCTTTATTCTCGCTTAACAGTGACAATGTATATTTAAATTGTGAAAAGAAAAAATAATAAAATTAGTGTTAGGGAGGAAAATTGAATGAGAAAGAATAAAATATTGGTATTACTTCTTGCAGCGGTGCTGCTTATGGCCACTCTTGCAGGTTGTTCACCTGCAGATAACGAAGGAACTGACAAAACGGGAACTGCAGGATCAGGAAATGGCGGGAGTATAACAGTAAATGGTTCCACCTCGGTGCAGCCGCTGGCAGAAGAGCTTGCCAAGGCTTATGTCGAAAAGAATCCTGGTAACACAATAGATATACAGGGTGGCGGCTCAGGTGTCGGAATTAAATCAGCCACCGACGGAGTAGTTGATATAGGAATGTCCTCAAGGGAACTCAAAACAGAAGAGAAAACACTTAAGGAATTCAAAATAGCTGTTGACGGTATCGCAGTGATAATAAACCCGGCAAACGGAGTCAAAGATCTTACTATGGCGCAGCTGTTTAAAATATACACAGGCGAAATCACCGACTGGAAGGATGTAGGCGGAAAACCTGGAAAGATAACTGTTGTAACAAGAGAGGAAGGCTCAGGTACACGCGGCGCCTTCATAGAGCTTGCAGGTATTGAAGTAAAAGAGGGAGACACAAAGGTTGACAAGACCATTGCAGATGCCATCACACAGGGCTCCACAGGTGCAGTAATGACTACAGTTGCCGGTGATCCAAATGCAATAGGCTATGCTTCCTTTGGCTCGGCAAAGGAAAAGACCGACATAAAGCTCATAGGTGTAGACGGAAAAGCTTGTACGGAAGAAAACATATACGCCGGTGAATACAAAATATCAAGACCATTCCTCATGCTTACACAGGCAGAGCCGACAGGACTGGCAAAGAGCTTCCTTGATTTTATAATGAGTCCCGAAGGCCAGGAGATAGTAGCAAAGCACAGCTATCTTAAGGCAGTAAAGTAAGAAGCGAAAGCTTCTTTAAATATAAAAAACTTCCGGCTTTACGAAAGAAAGCCGGAAGTTTTTTTCAGCAGACTTAACATACAATTAACATTCTGTTAACAGCCGGTTAATTACTGATAAGACATATTGGAATACAATTTAATTAGAGAGAATTATTGATAATTAAAATAAGCAAATGTGCAAACTATATATTGAAGAATTCATATATTGGTGCATATGGAAGAGGGGAGTAAGAATGAAGGCATATGAAAGGCTGATCCAGCTTATCCTGTTTGTGAGTGCTATAATTGCCGTACTGGGGGTAATATTGATCACGTATTTCATTGTGAATGAAGGTTATCCTGTACTTCAGAAGACCGGCATAGTAAAATTCATATTCGGTCAAAAGTGGGCACCGACCCAGGGCATATATGGAATATATCCCATGGTCATAGGCTCACTGCTTGTGACTGCAGGAGCTTTATTGATAGGCGTGCCTGTAGGCCTGGGCTGTGCTGTATTCCTGGCAGAGCTTGCGAAACCGAAGGTGGCGGGGATAATAAGGCCGGGGATCGAGCTGCTGGCGGGGATACCTTCTGTCATATACGGCTTGTATGGGCTGGTGGTCATTGTGCCTTTTATCAGGGAGCTATTCGGCAATCAAGGCTTCAGTGTACTAGCCGGAAGCATCATAAGGTCGGTGCCGAGGGATTACAAGGAGGCCTCACTTTCACTGGGTTCCTCCCACTGGCAGTCAATAAAAAATGTCATTGTACCCGCAGCACGCTCTGGGATAATAGCAGGTGTGATATTGGGTATGGGCAGGGCTATTGGCGAGACCATGGCTGTAATAATGATAGTAGGTAATAGCCCGGTCGTACCCGAGAGTATACTTTCCTCAGTGAGGACTCTTACAGGAAACATTGGAATCGAGATGGGATATGCAAGCGGAATGCATCAGAAGGCTTTATTTGCTACCGGTATAGTACTTTTCGCATTCATAATGCTGCTTAATATAGCTGCAAACCTTATTCCAAAGAAGGTAGGTGAATAGAATGACAGACTCGGGAATTACATCTGCAAGTGTCAGCAGGATAAGAAAAAACGAAAGGATGGCTTTCGGATTTCTTTGGGCGGCTGCAGCTATAACAATAATAGTAATGATTGCGATAGTAGGAAATGTATTGATAAACGGAATAGGACATCTCAGCCTGCAGTTTCTTACCCAGGAGCCAAAGAACATGGGCAAGGAGGGCGGCATTCTTTCCATAATCATTACAACTGTGTACCTGGCGTTGTTTTCTATTGTGATTGCGGCGCCTGTAGGGATCGGTGCAGCAATATTCCTCACCGAATATGCCAAGGAAGGTCCGATAATAAGGCTTATCAGGTTTGGTACCGAGTCCTTGGCAGGCATCCCTTCGATAATATTCGGGCTTTTCGGATACGTTTTCTTTGTAGTGTTCCTAAAATTCAAGTATTCAATTGTATCCGGTGGGCTAACGCTTACATTGATGATATTGCCTACAATAATCAGGACGGCAGAGGAGGCAATAAAGATGGTGCCCAGATCCTATAGGGAAGGCAGCCTTGCCCTAGGAGCCACCAAGTGGCAGACTATATACAAGGTGGTGCTTCCGGCAGCGATACCAGGTATACTGACCGGAGTGATACTTGGTATCGGCAGGGTGGTCGGAGAGACTGCGGCCGTCATATATACAGCCGGAAGCTCACTGGGTTTGCCGACTTCCATATGGAGGCCCGGCAGGACCATGGCCGTTCATCTGTATATACTGGCCTCGGAAGGCCTATCCAAAAGCAACATGTATGCAACGGCAACAGTACTTATCATTACTGTATTGATAATAAATTTTGCAGCCAACAGGCTGATAAAGCATTTTATAAAGGCTTGATAGAGGGGGAGAAACATGTTGGAGAATAAAATAGAAGTCAGTAAGCTTAACTTGTTTTATACAGACTTTCATGCGTTGAAGGATGTTGATATAAATATAGCGAAGAATTCCGTTACAGCTTTCATAGGACCTTCGGGATGCGGAAAATCTACCTTCCTTAGAACACTGAACAGGATGAACGACTTGATCGACGGGGTCAGGATAACCGGAAAAATCACCCTGGATGGCGCTGACATACAGAAGTACGATG
>CAZNMO010000060.1:6081-17086 GCA_964574195.1 uncultured Clostridiaceae bacterium
TAAGAAAAAGAGTGGGCATGGTATTTCAGAAGCCCAATCCCTTCCCGATGTCGGTATATGACAATATTGCATATGGACCAAGAGTCCATGGGCTTCGAGACAAGAGGAAGCTGGATGAGATAGTGGAGAAAAGCCTCAGAAGTGCAGCTATATGGGATGAGGTAAAAGACAGATTGAAGAAATCAGCCCTGGGCTTATCCGGAGGACAGCAGCAGAGGCTCTGCATCGCAAGGGTGCTTGCCGTTGAGCCTGAGGTGCTGCTTATGGATGAACCCACTTCAGCGTTGGATCCGGGTTCTACCCTCAAGATAGAAGACTTGATGGGAAATCTAAAGAAGGACTATACTGTAGTGATCGTGACCCATAACATGCAGCAGGCCGGGCGTATTTCCGATTATACCGCGTTTTTCCTCAGCGGCGAAATAGTAGAATGTGATTTGACAGAAAACGTGTTTTACAAGCCCAGGGATAAACGGACTGAGGACTATATAACCGGAAGATTCGGATAAGATCTATTCAAATATATGGAGGTGTCGGAATGACAAGGAATTTTTTCGAACAGGAACTGCAGGAGCTGCAGGTATCGCTTTTAAAAATGAGCAGTATGGTTGAGGAGACGTTGTGCGATTCCGTCAAGGCGCTGAAGACCCAAGACGTTGAGCTGGCTCAGAAGGTCATTGATTTTGACGATGTAATAGATGATATGGAATTTGTCGTGGAGGACAAGTGTCTCAAGCTCATTGCACTTCAGTCACCACTGGCAAAGGATCTAAGGGTCATTGCGACTGCATTGAAGATAATCACAGATCTGGAGCGGATAGCAGATTATGCTGTAGATATTGCAAAAATAACAATTAAGCTTGCCAATGAGAAATATATCAAGGAATTGATCGACATACCCAGAATGACTGAAATAGCCGTAAATATGGTCAAGGGAAGCATTGACGCCTATGTGAATCTGGATATGGAAGAAGCCCACAAAGTAGCCAAAATGGATGATGAGTTGGATGCGCTGTATAAACAGGTTTTCCGTGAACTGCTTCTTATAATGATGGAGGATCCCAGGACAGTCAACCAAGCGACCTCCTTCCTGCTGATCAGCAGGTATCTGGAGAGGATAGGTGATCATGTGACAAACATATGCGAGCGTGTGATTTATTGTGTAACAAGTGAACATGTGGATCTTAACGACTAAAGGATGCCGGCGGCATCCTTTTTCTCACCCTCCCCCCCTTCCGCATGGAACCTATTCTATAGTATAATATAATGTTGGTATGATATAATATGCTTACGCATATTATATCTTTTATTTGAATGCCCGTGCGACTTTTTGCTCCGCAAAACGCACATGGGCGGATATCATAAATCAAATGGATTTATGATATAATACTAGTACAAGTTAGTTGTTAACAGAGGAACAAAAGCTATCATTAAGGAGGAAGACGAATTGGCTGATGCGGGCGTAGAAATAATTGAGGTACGTCCTTCGAGTATAGCTGAGGAATTGGGTATAAAAAAAGGTGACAGGCTTATAAGCATAAATGGTGCTGCTGTTAAAGACATATTGGAGTATAAATACCTGACAACTGATGAATTTCTGGAGGTAGAGATAGAAAACATCAGTGGGGAACTATGGATCTATGAGGTGGAAAAGGAGTATGACGAGGACATAGGTATAGTCTTTGATGGTATCATCGACAAGCCCAAGTCCTGTCACAACAAGTGTATCTTCTGCTTTATCGACCAATTGCCTCCGGGAATGCGAGAGAGCATGTATTTCAAGGATGATGACACGAGGCTGTCTTTCCTGCAGGGGAATTTTGTCACACTGACAAATCTGAGCAGCAGGGAAATGGACAGGATAATAAGATACAGGATCAGTCCTATAAATGTGTCGGTACATACAACAAATCCTGAACTTAGGAAAATGATGCTGAACAACAAAAATGCCGGAAAGCTCATGGACTACCTTGAAGCCCTGAAGGAGGGCGGAATAGAGGTCAAGGCACAGATAGTGCTGTGTCCGGGGATCAACGACGGCCGGGAGCTGGAAAAAACCTTGGAGGATCTGGCAGGGCTGTTTCCGGAGCTAAGCTGTGTCGCAGTGGTTCCTGCTGGAGTAACAAAATACAGGCAGGGGCTTTATGAGCTGCGGGAATACAATAAAGATACGGCTGCCGAAGTTATAAAGCAGATAAGCAAATTACAGGAGAAATATCTGACCGAGCTGGATACCCGGTTTGTTTTCTTGTCTGATGAATTTTTTATAATATCCGGCATGGAGCTGCCGAAGTATGATGAATATGAGGGTTTTCAACAGCTTGAGAATGGAGTGGGACTCCTTGTGCTGTTCAATGAAGAAATAGAACAAGCCTTACAGGAACTTGGAAGTTATGAAAAGAAGACAAGAGTAATATCTATAATAACAGGAGAATATGCAGCAGCTAACCTTACAAAGGCAGCTTCAAAGCTTGAGAAGGCTATTGAAGGCTTGAAAATAAACATCTTTACCATAACCAACGATTTCTTTGGTCATGGGGTAAAAGTGGCAGGATTGATTACCGGAAATGACATTATAGGTCAGCTGCAAGGAAAGGCTACCGGCAGTAATGTATTCATACCTGAATGTATGCTGAAAAGTGGCGAGAGGGTATTCCTTGATGATGTTACTGTTGAAGAGTTGGAAGAAAAGCTGGGAGTAAAGATAACAGTATGCAGGGAGGACGGAAGCGATCTGGTAAGGAATATATTATCCCTTTAGGGGCAGAGATATGTATTTCGCATTCAATATAACAAAAGCAGAAGCGGGAAACCGCTGATTTAGGAGGTGGCACCTATGGCAAGACCAATAGTTGCGATAGTAGGACGTCCCAATGTGGGAAAATCGACCCTATTCAATAAAATAGCCGGCAAGAGGATATCTATAGTTGAGGACCAGCCCGGAGTTACAAGGGACAGGATATATACCGAGGTGGAATGGCAGGGGAATAGCTTTACCCTCATAGACACAGGCGGCATAGAGCCGAACAGTGAGGATCAGATATTGAAGCAGATGAAGCAGCAGGCTGAGGTTGCGATAGAGACTGCTGAGGTTATCGTATTCCTTGTGGACGGACAGGAGGGTATAACGGCTTCTGACCAGGAAGTTGCCAACATGCTGCGCAGGACGAAAAAGAAGATCATACTTGCAGTAAACAAGATAGATGCTCCAAAGTATAAGGACAATGTATACGAGTTCTACAACCTTGGACTGGGAGAGCCCATGGGAATATCCTCCGGGCAAGCCTTGGGACTGGGAGATCTGCTGGAAGAAATAGTGAAGCATTTTCCACCTGAAGGGGAGGAACCTTACGATGAGTTCACCATAAAGGTAGCCGTAGTAGGAAAGCCCAATGCGGGTAAATCTTCACTGGTGAACAAAATACTCGGAGAAGAAAGAGTAATAGTAAGTGATGTACCCGGAACTACAAGAGATGCAATTGATACGCCTTTTACCATTGAAGACAGCAAATATGTATTTATTGACACAGCAGGGATGAGGAAGAGGGGAAAGGTGTTTGAATCCATAGAGAGATACAGCGTTGTCAGATCTCTGACCGCAATAGAAAGAGCAGATGTTTGCCTGTTGCTCATAGATGCCAAGGAGGGTGTAAGTGAACAGGACAGCAAGATTGCGGGATATATCAATGATCAGGGCAAGGCGGTGGTGATAGTAGTCAACAAATGGGATATAATCGAAAAGGATGAAAAAACAATAGAGAAATACAAGGCGGATATAAAAAAGGAGCTGTCCTTTATGGACTATGCGCCTATGGTTTTCATATCAGCCCTGACAGGCCAGAGGGTCAACAAAGTGCTGGAGCAGATAAACCATGTTTCCAATCAGTCTGCTATGAGGATATCCACAGGCATGCTGAATGATATCATCAGTGAGGCGGTTTTGACCAACCAGCCTGCAATATCTGGAGGCAGACGGCTGAAGATATACTATGCGACACAGGTTTCGGTGAAGCCTCCGACTTTTGCACTTTTTGTCAATGAGCCGTCACTGATGCACTTCTCCTACAAAAGATACCTGGAGAATCAGATAAGAAAGGCCTTCAGCTTTGAAGGGACTCCGATAAGGTTTTTACTCAGACAGAGAGATTAAGTGCTAATTAACATAACAGGTAATGTGAATTGGGGGGATGTTCATGTATTATGTAATTGTGGGTGCCATTGCATATCTCCTGGGAAACTTTTCAACTGCCTACCTGGTGTCCCGGGCTTTTGGCAATATCGATATCAGAAAGCACGGTAGTGGGAATGCAGGTTCTACCAATGTTCTAAGAGTACTGGGGGTAAAGGCCGCTGTATTGGTTCTGCTGGGTGATGCACTTAAAGGTGTAGCTGCCGTATTGATAGGAAGATACCTGGCGGGAGGCTATGGGGAGATAATTGCAGGCATAGCTGTTGTTGCAGGACATAACTGGCCTATGCTGCTGGGCGGCAAAGGGGGCAAGGGCATAGCAACAACCATAGGCTTGATGCTACCAATAGACCCGCTATTGGTAGTGTGGATAGTGGCTGTGGGTGTGGCGATAATTGCAGTAACAAGATATGTTTCACTGGCTTCCATAACCGGGGTCATCATATTTCCTATAGCGATGATAGCAGCACAAAAGCCTTTTGAATACATATTGTTCAGTATCGTACTTTCTGCCATGGCAATATTCAAGCATAGGTCAAACATCGGTAGATTGCTAAGTGGAAAGGAATCCAAAATAGGACTAAAGAAAAAAGCAGATTAGGAGTGAAAGGGATGGACAACCTAGTTTCTATTGTTGGCGCAGGCAGTTGGGGTACTGCAATTGCTGTCCTGATGGCCAACAAGGGGTACAATGTAAAGCTTTGGGCCAGGGAGAGGGAGCTTGTTAAAAGAATCGAAGACACAAGGGAGAACACGGATTACCTTCCGGGAACGACCCTTCCTGACAATATAACTATATCTACTGATATGGAATACTGCTGCAGCTATAGCGAAGCTGTGATAATTGCAGCCCCTTCGCATGCCATGAGGGATGTATGCAGCAAAATGAACCAGTTTATAACCAAAGAGCAGGTGATAGTGAGTCTTGCTAAAGGGATAGAGAATGACACACTACTCAGGATGAGCCAAGTGATAAAGGAGCTGCTGCCCGATAATGAGGTAGCAGTGGTATCGGGACCAAGCCATGCTGAAGAGGTGGCTAAGAACATACCGACAGCGGTGGTAGCTTCATCAAAAAAGAGGATAGTGGCTGAATATGTGCAGGACCTCTTCATGACTCCGATGTTCAGGGTATATACAAATCCTGATGTGGTGGGAGTAGAGCTGGGAGGAGCACTTAAGAACATAATCGCTCTGGGTGCCGGTATCATAGACGGCCTTGAACTGGGTGACAATACCAAGGCTGCGGTCATGACCAGGGGCATAGTGGAAATGGCAAGGCTGGGTGAAGCCCTTGGGGCAAGCAGGAACACCTTCGCAGGGCTCTCCGGTATAGGAGACCTGATAGTGACATGTACAAGCATGCACAGTAGGAACAGGAGAGCAGGAATAGCCATAGGGCAGGGCAAGTCGGTAGAGGAAGTACTGGGCGGCACTAAAATGGTGGTAGAGGGAATAAGAACTACAAAGGCAGCCAGCGAGCTGGCAAGGAAGCAGGGGGTAGAGATGCCCATTACCCAGGAAATATACAACCTGCTTTTCAACAAGGCTGATATAAGGAATTCGGTCATCAACCTGACTACCAGGGGCAAGACCCACGAACTGGAAGATATAGCACAATTAAAAGGTTTTGATTGGTGAAGCGCTGCAAGCGCTTCATTTTTTTTGTAATAAATACGGCTCAGGCACATATATATTTAGAGAAAGTTACTATGTTTTATTCAACATTATAAAGGAGGGAAAAGAGTGGAAGGATACGATGTTTATCGCGATATAGCCGAGAGGACTGAAGGCAGCATTTACATAGGAGTTGTCGGGCCTGTCAGAACAGGAAAATCCACCTTTATCAAAAGGTTTATGGACTTGCTGGTGCTTCCCAACATGGACAATGATTTCAAACGGGAAAGGGCTCGCGATGAATTACCGCAGAGCGCCAACGGCAAGACAATAATGACAACGGAACCGAAGTTTGTGCCCAATGAACCCATTGAGCTTATGCTGAGGGACAATGCCAGATTCAAGGTAAGACTGGTAGACTGCGTAGGCTACCTTGTAGAGGGCGCATTGGGGCATCTGGAAGATAATATGCCACGAATGGTCAACACTCCATGGTTCGAAAATCGAATCCCCTTTGAAGAAGCCGCTGAGATCGGAACCAGAAAGGTCATTGCCGACCATTCCACCATTGGCCTCGTTGTAACAACTGACGGTTCCATAACCGATCTGCCCAGGAGAAGCTATATAGAGGCTGAAGAAAGGGTCATCAGGGAACTGAAGGAGTTGGAGAAACCCTTCATAATAGTGCTTAATTCCGCAAAGGCAGCTGCACAGGAAACTGTTGAACTGAGAGAGGCGCTTGAAACCAAGTACAACACTCCTGTGGTTGTGGTAGATGCGGTAAAAATGGATATGGATGATCTCGACGTTATACTGGAAAAGGTGCTCTTCGAGTTCCCCGCCAGAGAAATCAACTTTCATATACCGCGCTGGATGGATACACTTGAAATGGAGCACTGGCTTAAGAAGGGCATAATAGAAAGTATAAGGACCAACCTGAGTGAGGTAAACAAAATAAGGGATGTGGACGACGCAGTAAGAGGCTTCGACGGAGTGGAAAACATCAAAACTGCAGGCATATCTGATATGCGTCTGGGAGAAGGGGTAGTGAATATCACTATTGACCTGGATGAAGGCCTGTTCTTTAGAATACTCGGAGAAGTGTCAGGCTACAGCCTTGAAGGGGATTATCAGCTAGTGTCCCTTGTAAAGGAGCTGGCTCAGTCCAAGAGGGAATATGACAAAGTCAAATCAGCCTTGGGTGATGTAAAGGAATTCGGTTATGGTATGGTTGCCCCTTCAGTTGATGAGATCAGACTGGAGGAACCTGTCATAGTGAAACAGGGCAGCAAATTCGGTGTAAGGCTGAGGGCTAGCGCTCCTTCACTGCATATCATAAAAACCGATATAGAGACGGAAATAGCTCCAATAGTCGGCACAGAAAAGCAAAGTGAAGAGTTCATCAAATACTTTATGGAGGAGTTTGAGAACAATCCGCAGAAAATCTGGGAATCCAACATGTTTGGAAAATCCCTGTATGATATGGTCAAGGAGGAGCTGCAGGGAAAACTGTACAAAATGCCAGAGGATATACAGGGCAAGCTTCAGCTTACATTGCAAAAGGTTGTAAACGACAACAAAGGCAGCCTTATCTGCATAATAATCTAAAAGGATCAACACCGGTGTTTTGGCCTGTATGACCAAAACACCATTTTTTTTCGAAATTGTGAAACATTTTGTATATATTGACAGTATCTATTATTGGTATAATAAATTTATACTCTTAATATATAAGGGGGTTATTTGATGACAGATAGAATAGGAAGACAAAGGGATTCGGTGGAGTTGAAGGTGGCAGCAAAGGAGAGCCTTGACGGCAAATGGCTTGTGGCCATAGCGGTATGCCTGGTGGCTTGGCTGCTTGTTGATGCATTTACTTCAAACAACGGAGCCAATGCTTCATACAGGTATATATGGCAAAATGGCGACTTTGTGAGGGTCCATGGAGAAGGCAACCCTTTTAAGGGGCTCATGTCAATTGTTAGCCTTATAATAGGTGGACCTATATACTACGGTGTTGCGGGATACTTCCTCAAGCTGGCAAGACGTCAGCCTGCAGAGTTTACTGATATGTTCTCAGGGTTCAGCCTTTTCAAGACAAATTTCATAATGCATATACTGATAACGATATTTACCATACTGTGGACACTATTGCTGATCATCCCGGGCATCATCGCTGCCATAAAGTACTCTATGGCATTCTATATACTCAACGATGGAAGGGAACAAGATGAGGTTCTTCGAAATGTGGCTGGGCTTCCTGGGCTGGTTCATTCTTGGAATAGTGACCTTTGGACTGGGTATGTTGTATGCAATACCATATTACAGGGCAGCAAAGGCCAACTTCTACCAGGATCTGAAGGAAAGCTATGCAGTATAATAAAGTGTTTAAAAAGTGATAGGCTTAAAAGCCTATCACTTTTTTTTATCCTTCTTGTGCTTTTTCAGTGTGCCCTCCGAAGCCGGAACAGATATGGAATCAGTATAAGGGAGCCTTGTAGTTTCATTTCTCCCTTCGTCTACAGCACCTGTACTGCTTGTGGTATATACATTGTTTTTGTCCTTGGAATGTTTCAAAACGACTACTCCTTTCAATAAACATTTCATTAAAATGCTCATTAATATTTTGCATGTTATAGCGATATTTATGCGGCTTATGATGCCATGAATACATGCTATAGTTATGCTCTATTCAGTATTTATCATCGGAGTTAAAATGTTTGAAAATTATGAAAAAAATTGTAGAAAATTGGATATTTGTGTATACTAGGATATAGGATGTAACTTAAGGTAGAACAAGCGTTAATTTCCATAAGGAGGTTGATCGTTGTGGATCTTATAGTTAGAACACTCAGGCAGGTTATACCGGTGCTCCTTGTACTATCGCTGGTGGCATGTGCTCCGAAAGCTGCCAGTGAGGCAAAGCAGAACAACCTTGTGCCGGAAGTTTCAAGCAAACCTAAAAAGGAACTCAGCATGCGTATTACCTGGAAGACCTACTCCGGGAGAGGAGAGGCGATCAAACGCATCGTAGAACAGTATAATTTGGATAACGATATGGGCTACATGATAATAATGACTGACGGTGATGAGGAGCTTGGGAGTATTGAAGCACAGCTGGATGCGCAGGATCCTACGGATATATATGTATTACCTTACAGATATGTGAAGTATCTGGGACATAAAGGCGTGCTTGAGGAGCTTACCGAGAGCTTTGGGGCTTCAAAAGATATATTTTATGAAGAAATATGGAACCTTGGAGTTGTTGGCCAAAAGCTGTATGGAGTACCATGGTTGGGGCACTCCATGGCCTTGATATATAACAAGGAACTGCTTGAAAAGGCAGGAGTTGATCCTTCCACTATAATTAGCCCGGAAAGCCTCGCTACAGCATGTAAACAGATTGTAGAGAAAACAGATTCACGGGGTATAGGCTTGGTAGGTGCCAATCACAATGATGTTTCGTGGATGGTAAATCAATTCATCTATGGCTTTGGAGGATCGCTAGTAAACTCTCAGGGTACTGAGGTAACGATCAATTCTGACAACACCAGGTCTGCAATAGAGTTTTACCGGGATGAACTTGGGAAATACGCTCAGGATACTTGGAAAACAGATACTGGTGTAGAGGTAATGGAATATTTCAGGAAGCAGCAGCTGGCATTTGAAATACAAAGTCTTTGGGGGGTCACGGACATATGGAAGAACGGAAGCCCCTTTGAAACAGGAGTCATACCCATGGAGCAAGTAGGCCTTCGTTCTGAAGTGGGGCCTATGATGCTGGCACTTAGTCAAAAGCTAAATGAGGATGAAAAAGCTGCAGCTGTGCAGTTCATTAGATATCTTGTTTCAGAACAGGTTCAGGAAATGATAATGGACGGGGAATACAGCCCGGAGCACGATGCCTACTATCCGTTCCGCCTTCCTGTAAGGAAAGATGTGGGCCAAAGTATAGTATCCAAGAAATACCCAGAGCTGGCCGTGTTCATGGAAGGCTTTGAAAAGCCCAGCATTGATGTGCCTGTTGCAGTATGGCAATCTATAAAGGAAGAATATTACGCTCCGGGACTTCATCAAGTGATGACCGGTGAATTGTCTATTGATAAATTTCTCCGGGATACTCAGGATAGGGGAAACGCACTCTTGAAAAAAAAACAGTAGGAGGCGACAGTAGTGAATGCAAAGATACTTGTAGTTGATGATTCTATGACAGACAGAATGATGATCAGCAACATGTTGTACAACTACTCAATAGTCTGTGCCGGGGATGGGTTGGAGGCTATGGAAGCCATAAGGTCGGATCCGAGTGTGGATCTGGTTATACTGGACCTGAACATGCCCCGCATGAGTGGTTTTGAAGTCATGGAAGCCTTGAAGGACGATTTACGATATAGTAATCTACCGATACTGATACTGACCAATTACGATGAGACAGAAAATGAAATAAGAGGGCTGGATCTTGGCGCGGTGGATTATATACGCAAACCGCTCAATATGGAATCACTGAGGAAGAGGATCGAGGTTCATCTTAACCTGAGAAATGCGCGTAGAAGTATAGAAAAGCATAATGAATTATTGGAGGAAACAGTTTCTGTAAGAACAAAGGAGCTGGTCATTACAAGGGATCTGACCATCAATGCCCTGATCGGACTTCTGGAAGTGAGGAATATCGAAACAAGCAATCACACAAGAAGGACACAGTGGATGATGAAGGTTTTGTGTGACAGTCTTAAGAACAGGGGGAAATATTTGGAGGTATTAACCGAGGACTATATAAGAGAACTCTTTGATACAGCACCCCTGCATGATATAGGCAAGGTGGGAATTCCCGACAGTATTCTCTTGAAACCGGGGAAGCTCAGCAGTGAAGAGTTTGATATAATGAAGAAGCATACTACCATTGGAGTGGATGCATTGAGTCATGACCTGAATATGGAGGAGGTGCCTGCTTTTATAAAGACAGCTATAGAAATTGTGGGTACTCACCATGAAAAGTATAGCGGATCCGGTTATCCTTACGGGCTAAAGGGAAAAGAAATACCACTTCCCGGCAGACTTATGGCGATCGTGGATGTTTATGACGCTCTCACCAGCAAGAGAGTTTACAAGCCGGCATATGCCCATGAATATGCCTTGGAGCTGATACGTAATGAAAGTGGTAACCACTTTGATCCTGAGATCGTTGAAGCCTTTTTTGGT
>CAZNMO010000060.1:17096-22529 GCA_964574195.1 uncultured Clostridiaceae bacterium
TTGGTATTGAGGATCAGATATTGGAAATATCCCGCAGGTTTATCCAACATATCTCGGAGGAGGATTGATATGCTTGAAAAGATTCATGATACTTCTGGTTATGGTACTTACGCTATCAGGCATATGCCATGCTTCAGACACAGCAGAGCCGGTATTTACTGATGAAGAGAAGCTGTTTATCAAGGAGCATCCTGCGGTCAGGCTTGGCATCGATCCCGAATTTGTTCCCTTTGAATTTATAGATACCGATGGTGTTTACAAAGGTATAGCAGCAGACTATATAAAACTGATAAGTGAGAGAACCGGGATACGGATGGAAGTACAGGGGGAGCTGACTTGGACCGAAGCCTATGAGCTTGCGGTGGAGAGAAAGCTGGATGTTCTCCCATGCATTTCAAAAACGGCAGACCGGGAGCAGTATTTTCTTTTTTCCACCCCATACTATTACTTTCAGAGAGTAATTGTCATCAAGGAAAGCAATGATACTATAAATGGTATGGAGGACCTGAGCCGGATCAAAGTAGCAGTACAGGCCAACAGCTCTCATCACAGCTATCTGAAGACCATTCCAGGCCTACAACTGAATCTGTACAAGGATGTTGAAGATGCCCTTGCGGCAGTATCTGATGGCACAGAGACTGCATTTGTGGGTAATCTCGCCACCACAAGCTACCTGATAAAATCAAACGGCTTCACAAACCTGAAATTTATCAAATTGGATTCTCCGGAAAAACAAGCGTTGTATTTTGCAGTCAGGAAGGATTGGCCGATATTGGTGAGCATTATAAATAAAGGACTGGCCAGCGTTACAGAGGAAGAGAAGATAGAGATAAACAATCGATGGATCGGAATATCAAATAAGGTGGACTACACGCCAATAATACGTATAGCTGCAATAGTCGGTTCCTTCGTTTTCATGATACTGCTGGTATCCTTTTATTGGATCATCAAGCTCAGGAAAGAGGTTGCAAAACGCATACTTATAGAAGAAGACCTGAAGCGTGCAAAGCAGGAAGCAGAGATAACAAACCAGTTCAAATCAGTTTTTCTCGCCCGCATGTCCCATGAAATACGGACTCCGCTGAATGCAATAACCGGTATGGCTTACCTGATCAAGAAAACTGATATCACCACAACACAGAGACTATACATGGAAAAGATACTTCAAGCGGCTTACAGTATGCTTGGGATAATAAACGACATATTGGATTTTTCCAAGATCGAGGCAGGAAAGATTGAAATAGAAAGAGTTTCTTTCAATCTTGACAAACTGGTGCAGCAAGTATTGAACATCGTTGCATATAAGGTGGAGGAGCAGAAAATAGGCTTTAATCTTAGCAAGGATCCGATGCTGCCCGATAATTACTTTGGCGATCCCAAGAGACTTGAGCAGATTTTGCTCAACCTAATTAACAATGCAGTAAAATTCACCGGAGACGGAGAAGTAACTGTAGGAATAAGGCTGCTGGAGCTCGATGGTGAAAACTGCAAGCTGGAGTTCAGCGTGAAGGATACCGGTATAGGTATGTCTGAGGAGCAGCTTGCTCAGTTGTTCAAACCCTTTACCCAGGGAGACTCCAGCATAAACCGGCGCTTTGGGGGTACAGGGCTTGGCCTGTCCATTGTAAAGAGTCTTGTGGAAATGATGGGTGGAGATATAAGCGCACATAGTTCACCTGGAGAAGGTTCCAGCTTTGTAGTAAGACTGACCCTTGAAGTGGATAGCGAAAAGGAATTTTCGGAAAAACAGAGGATAGCATCATTATATCTTCAGAAAATAAGAGTGCTGGTGCTGGAAAAGAACAGCATAAACCTGAAGCTTATGGGAGATTATCTCAGGTCTTTCGGTATGGATGCAGAGTTTACGGAAGATCAGTCTCAGGCATTGCAAATGCTGAGGGATTGCAGTGGAGACGTTGAAGAATCCTTCGATCTTGTTATCGTAGATCATGATACACCTTCCCAAGGAGGACTTCGTTTTGCAGAAGAAGTAAGGCAGGATGCTGCTATTAGAGAAAAGCCGAAGTTCATAATCCTGATACCCATGATGGGAGAAGAAATAATGGAAAAGGCTGAGAGATCAGGTATAGAGGCAGGAATTGCGAAACCTGTGATACCTTCCGTGTTATACAACACAATACTGGAGATATTCAAGGTCAGCGGTCTTGAGACAGGTGAAGCAGCAGCAACCATTAGCCCGGAGGAAGTAATGGAACAGGATTGTTCGTATAGTGTATTGGTAGTTGATGACAACAAGACAAATCAGTTTATTGCCCAATCAATACTGGAACAGAGAGGTTTCAGTGTATTCCTGGCTGATAATGGGGAGGAAGGCTATGAATACTTTGCGAAGCATCAACATCAAGTCGATATAATACTTATGGACCTTCATATGCCGGTAATGAATGGCTATGAAGCGGCTGCACAGATCAGAAAGCTTGATCAGAAGGTGCCAATAGTGGCAATGACTGCTGATGCTATATCAGGGGTAGAAGAGGAATGCAGGAGTGTGGGTATAAATTATTATATCAGCAAGCCTTTTGAACCGGATAAATTCCTGAATACTATAGTAGATATCCTGAGGCTTCAGAGGGATATGGGAAAAAGGGCTGATGGGGCTGAAAAGACAGGCAGCAGGGAAGACGGCGGGGAGAAAATGCTTGATATCGCTGACGGGCTAAAGCGCATTGGCAATAATGAAGAGCTTTATAAGCTGATACTTGGTGAATACGTGAAAGAGAACAGAGATACAAGAGTGCTTTTGGACAAAGCCCTGGAGGAAAAAGATTACAGGGAAGCCATTCATATTGTGCATAAAAATAAAGGCGGTTCGGGAAATATCGGGGCCAAGAAGCTATATACGACAGCAGCAGCCTTGCAAAAAGCTCTGGAAAAGGATGAAACTCAGGAGATAAAGCGTCTGCATAAGGAGTTCATAATGTTTTTGAATCAACTGCTTGCAGAAATCGAAGAATTTGGTGTCGTGTGTGACAGATAGACTCATATAAAAATATTTTTATAATTTTGAAACAATCCGGGGACAACAGGAGTATATAATATAGATGGTAAATTCAAAGACGGGAGCGGATTGATATATGGGTCACAGAAGATATGAGCAGGGGCAGGAAGGGTTCAATCAAATGAATAATAATTGCGGCAACAGCTGTCATAGAGGAGTTGGCTCGCTCTTTGGGCTTATATTTGCTATTGTATCCTTTGCAATAACCTTGGCCTTCAAGGTCGTAGGGCTGGTATTCCAAGCCTTTTTCGGAGCGCTTTCCAGTATTGGGTCAGGTTCCCACAAGGAAGCACATTGGGATGAAAAGAGTGCCGCAAGCTTCACAGTAGGCGGTGAAAACCATAAGGCTGAAGGCAAGAAACCGGAGGAGACTCCCCAGAAGGATGCCAAAAGTAATGTAAGGGATTTCAAGAAGCCGGACCAAAAGGAAGGAAAGCCAGAAGCAGCAGCCTCTTCAGAAAAACCTGAGGAAAGGCCTAAGGCTGAAGACGTCCGGAACAAGGATATTTATGTTGTACTTTTCATACTTACCATGATACCTGCGATAGTTGCATTGGCAATGGGAAAGCTGTTCTACGCAGGGTTGATATGTGCTGCCGGTTTTGGAATGATGTTGCTAGTGGGGATAATATCCGCTGTTGCAGTAGGTCTGGGTAAGAAGACGGAAGCTCATGAAGCTGAGCCCGAAGATGAGCCTGTCAAGGATGAAACAGTGGAAAAGCTTATAAAGGAAGCCTTTGATAAGCTGTTTGAGATCCGCAAGGACATAGACAAAGTCAAGGACCCGGGAGTAAAGTCAGAGATCGAGGCTATTTGCAGTACCGGCGAAAAAATAATAGGTGAGGTCAGGACAAATCCCGAAGGTCTGGTACATGTGAGGAAGTTCTTCTATTATTATCTGGATGCCTTTGGAGAGATAGTGCGCAAGTATATAAGGCTCACCAATTTTGAGGAAGCCTCACAGGAGGTTGGCAAGCTGGTGGCTGAGACGGAGAGGTCCTTTGCTGATATAGACGGGATATTCAAGGAGCTTTGTGAAAAGCTGCTGGAAAAGGATATGATGAATCTTAAGGTAGAGATAAACGTGATAAAGAACAGCAACTAGAATTTTAATTTTGCTCTTCTCAAATATATAAAACAGTGATATACTGTTAGTATAATTGAATAAACAATATCTTCAGGGATGGGTGAAATTCCCTACCGGCGGTATAGCCCGCGAGCGGATGAGCATAAGCATATCTGCAGATTCGGTTGGATTCCGAAGCCGACAGTATAGTCTGGATGGAAGAAGGTGTATTATAGACACTACCCTGGCGTTAGCCAGGTTTTTTTGTTTGGTATGTCTATTTGTTGCTGTAGCCCTGAAGTAGTTTTACTTCAGGGTTTTTTATTTTTCGTTATATGGAATACTAACATTTAGTAAAGTTAGGGAGTGATGAAGTTGGAGGATTCTATGTACATGAAGCGGGCGCTGCTGCTGGCTGAAAATGGCAGTGGAAGCACAAGCCCCAACCCACTTGTAGGGGCAGTAATAGTAAAGGAGGGCAGGATCATAGGTGAAGGCTGGCATCAAAGGGCAGGTGAGCCACATGCGGAGGTAAACGCTATAAACAATGCTACGGAGTCGGTAGAAGGCTCAACCATATATGTCAATCTGGAGCCATGCTCTCATTATGGCAGGACGCCACCCTGCGCCTCTCTGCTGGCAGAAAGAAAGTTCAAGCGGGTGGTAATAGCCATGGAGGATCCCAATCCCCTGGTAGCTGGAAAGGGCATAAAGCTCCTGAGAGACAGCGGCATACAGGTGGATGTGGGGCTTCACAGGCTGGAAGCGCTTAAGCTCAATGATATATTCATCAAGCATATAACCAGGAAAAGCCCCTTTGTACTGCTCAAGGCTGCTATGACCCTTGATGGGAAAACAGCCACCAGGACAGGTGATTCAAAATGGATAAGCGGGGAGGAGTCCAGGAGCTATGTGCATCGGTTGAGAAACAGGTATACTGCTATTCTGGCGGGAGTCAATACTGTGATTAAGGATGATCCCGAGCTGACCACAAGGCTTGAGGGATTAAAGGGAAGAAATCCCTTGAGGATAATAATCGATTCAAGGGGGAGCATACCTGTCAATGCCAGAGTACTGAAGCAGATTGGCGATAAGAAGACAATAGTGGGGACTACAGAGGATATGTCTGAAAGTCGGAAAAAACTGCTGGAAGAGCAGGGGGTCGAAGTCATCACAACAGGTAAGAGGAATGGAAGGGTGGATCTGATCCAGTTGCTAAAGGAGCTCGGAAACAGAGGCATAGACAGTGTGTTGGTAGAAGGCGGCGGGACTGTTGCAGCGAGCTTCCTGGAGGCTGATCTTGTTGACAAGGTTGCATTTTTCATAGCCCCGGTGATTATAGGGGGAA
>CAZNMO010000061.1:0-2145 GCA_964574195.1 uncultured Clostridiaceae bacterium
AGAAGTTCTGGTTTTGTAGATCATGCTGCTGTATAATATTTCACTTTCACTCCACTTCTTTTACAAACTATAGCTACATCACATCATTCCTAGCTTCTGAACCTGACCCTTTTTACAGTGTGTGTCTTCCCCTTGATGCTGGTGTCCTGCAGCTCCCTGACTATATAGTCTGCGTCCTTCCCGAATATCTCCACATAGGAGCAGGTATCCTGTACGTCGATTATCCCTATGTCTTCAGGATTTACACCCTTGATATTGGAGATGGCGCCCAGTATGTCTCCCGGTCTCATTTTTTTAGTTTTCCCAGCATTGATCCTTATCTTTGTGATCTCGCGATTCAGCAGTTCCGTCTTGCTCTTTTTTGCCTTGGGCCTTGATTTTATCTTATCTTCAAAGTCGCTTCTGGCTTTTTTCACTTCGGCTTCAGCGGGTTCTTCCCTTATGGGGATATTGTAGCCTATGAACTCTTCCACCTGACTTAGGAACCTTGTCTCTCCCTGTGCTGCAAAAGTAATGGCTACGCCCCTGTTTTCAACACGTCCTGTTCTTCCTATCCTGTGGATATAGCTCTCACTTTCCATTGGCACCTCATAGTTTATCACATGGGTGACATCATCTATATGTATACCTCTTGCAGCAACATCCGTTGCAATGAGGAAGTGAAATTCTCCCCGCTTGAAATCCTTCACTATTGCCAGCCTGCGGTCCTGTTCCATTCCACCGTGAAGGCCTTCGCAGTAAAAGCCTTCTGATTTCATACCGCGAAGCAGCTCCTCCACCTTTTCCCTGGTGTTACAGAATATGATACAGCTTTCCGGCTTTTCAACATAAATCAGTTTTTTCAGGAGGTTGAACTTTTCCGGATCCTCCACCCTATAGCAGTACTGTTTTATTTTTTCTGTGGTGGATACCCTGGAAACCACCTCTATCCTTTGGGGTTTTTTCATGTATTTCCTGCATATATCCTCAATAGCCTCCGGCATGGTTGCAGAAAAAAGCAGCGTGGCTCTGTTCTGGGGCAGAAGCCTCACTATAGCCTCCACCTGGTCAATGAAGCCCATATCCAGCATTTTATCAGCTTCATCGATTACCAGATACTTTATCTCATCCAATATAAGATTTTCCCTCTGGATATGATCCATCGTCCTGCCAGGCGTTCCAACCACTACATGGACCCTCTGCCTCAGCTCCCGCTTCTGGATCTCCATCGGCTGCTTGCCGTATACTGCGGCACACCTTATTCTTCTGAACCTTCCAAGATGTGAAAAGTCCTCCTTCACCTGTACTGCCAGCTCTCTGGTGGGAGCAAGCACCAGCACCTGGGGGTATCTTTTCTCAAGCTCCAGCTTTTCGCAGATAGGTATTGCAAAGGCAGCAGTCTTTCCGCTCCCGGTCTGTGATCTGACTATAAGGTCTCGGCCCCTGAATACAAGAGGCATGACCTTTTCCTGCACCTCTGTAGGTCTGTCGTAGCCAAGCTTCTTTAGTGCCTTTAGGGTTTCCTGGCTCAGGCTGAACTGCCCGAAGTCCTTTTTCTCCATACTCACATTCTCCTACTTAATAATATATAAGCCATCAGTGCCAAATGCACCGATGGCTGTTTACAGCTTTATTGAACCTTACAGGAAGCCCGGGTTCCATCTGCAGTATTTGCATAAATGAATCTGTGCAACACTCGGGCGGCAATAATAGTTTTAGTACCTGGATATGATAGCAAGATGCTCTGGGGATATCTCCGGACATACCGTCAATATCTTATCCGCTATATAATCAATATTATTATCGGTAATTAGCTTTCCCCTGACGTTCCCCTCAAGCTCCAGCTCCTCACTCTCAAGAAAATCATAAATGCTGTCTACTATTTCCGACTGCATTATATCCTCATTCTCCAGGCAGCACTTGGAAAAATACAGCCGGCCTTCATGTACGATAAACTGACCGAAAGCATATTCCTTCTTGTTTGCATCCGTGCCTTCCTCCGAGCCGCAGTCATATTTCTTATGTTCTATATGCCTCAGATCCAGTATGTAGCTCTCTTCCCGTCTGGTAAGCACACACCTTTCACCAAGCTCAAGAAGCCTTTTCTTTATATGCGCTGAAAGCTCCCCTCCCAGCTCTGCTATGAACTGTTTTACCGATACTGAC
>CAZNMO010000061.1:2155-22464 GCA_964574195.1 uncultured Clostridiaceae bacterium
TTAACCCTATAAATCTTCTTCAAAACAAGTATTCTCCTTTTACAGTACTTCCTCCAGAATCAGGCACATAAGCCCGACCCGTTTACAAGAGAACACCACCCAAAAAGGTGGTGTTCCGATGCACCTATCTATATTATAACACAATGTCAGAAATTTATCCGGTTTTTCTTGATTTTGCTAAATTTAAGTGCTATCCTATATCATTCCGGCTTCCCAGCCCTCGGGAGGATCAATACCCAGGAGTTTTGTGATGGTGGCTGCTACATTGGCAAGACCGTAGCTGCCGGGCTTTATCTCATGCTTCTGCTGTTTGTCGATTATTATAAACGGGACAGGGTTCAGCGTATGACTGGTCTTGGCTTTAACAGCTCCGCCCTTGGAGCTTTCAAACATCTCGTCGGCATTGCCGTGATCCGCTGTTACAACAAGTATCGCATTTTTTTCTTCAACAGACTTAAGCACCCTTGCAAGGCATAGATCCACAGTTTCCACAGCTATCCTTGTAGCCGTGAAGCTGCCTGTATGTCCCACCATGTCACCGTTGGGGTAGTTGACTCTCAAGAAGTCATATTCCCCTGAAGCCAGAGCAGCTATAAGCTTGTCGGTAACCTCAGCCGCCTTCATCCATGGGCGTTCGTCAAAGGATACCCTGTCTGAAGGAACTTCTTCAAAGGTTTCCAGCTTATCATCAAATTTCTCGCTTCTGTTTCCATTCCAGAAATACGTCACATGGCCATACTTCTGTGTCTCAGAAGCCGCATACTGCCTTATTCCATGCTTCACCAGGTGTTCGGAAAGGGTATTCTGTATATCCGGAGGGGATACCAGGAAATTGCCCGGAAGCTTCAGGTCACCATCGTACTGTAGTATTCCGCAATACATGACCTTAGGTCTCGGCCCTCTGTCGAACTTGTGGAAATCCTCGTAGTCAAAGGCCATGCTGATTTCTATCGCCCTGTCTCCCCTGAAGTTGAACAGGATCACACTATCATTGTCGTTGATGGTCCCTATGGGGCTTCCCTGCTCAGCTATTACAAAGGGCGGCAGATCCTGGTCTATTACTCCGGGAAGCTCCTCCCTGAATTTTGTTATTGCATCGCTGGCTGTGGCAAACTGCCTGCCCTTTCCCAATACATGGGTATCCCAGCCTAGCTTTACCATATCCCAGTTGGCCTCATATCTGTCCATGGTGATCTTCATACGGCCTCCGCCGCTTGCTATTCTTCCGTCAAAGCTGCTGTCATTCAGCTCCTTGAGTACCTTTTCCAGCTTTTCCACATACTCCAGTGCAGATGTTGCCAAAACATCCCTACCGTCAAGAAGTGCGTGTACACGCACCTTTCTGATGCCATCCCTTTTTGCTCTGATTATCATTGATATCAGGTGCGCTATATTGGAATGAACGTTTCCATCCGACAGCAATCCTATGAAATGCAGGGTAGAGCTGTGCTCCACACAATTGCCGATGACCTTCAGCCAGGTATCTGAGCTATACATTTTTCCGTTCTCTATAGATTCATTTACCAGCTTCGCTCCCTGGCTGTAAATCTGTCCACAGCCAAGGGCATTGTGTCCAACCTCGGAATTTCCCATATCCTCATCTGAGGGCAGCCCTACTGCCGTTCCATGAGCTTTGATCTCAACATAAGGGTTGTGCTCCATGAGCATATCAAGTGTGGGGGTATTAGCAGCCTTGACTGCATTACCCCTTTCATTCTCATTTATCCCTACTCCATCCATAATAACCAGTACTACAGGTCTCTTTTCCATACACTCACTCCGTCCTTTTTTGTATGCCGGGACATTTTCCGGCTATCCGGTACAATAAATATACATAATTATATTAATTTTCCCCTACGCTGTCAATAAAATGCACTGGATCAGCTACATGCCCTATCTGTGTACGCAGTCCTGTAATAACCGACTATCAAGGTGTCGAGCTTTTGACTGACTTCCAATATTTCATTATATGTGGAAGTCCCGGATTCTATCATTTTATTTAATAACTCTCTCATTATTTCTATTTCCATATTACATGTATCCCTATTCATATCTATATTCTGAATTTTCCCACCAGAGCCTGCAGCTCCTTTGCCCCTTGTGTATTCTCATCTGCCATCTGCACTTCTATCTGTGTTTTATCTACTATGTCAGATGTCTTTTCAGCTATATCCTGTACCCCTTTTGCTCCCTCGTTGATAGTTGCTGCAACCTCATTCATGGCAGTCGCAATGTTGGAGACCGATGCACTGAGCTGTTCGGCAGCTGCGCTGAATTCAGACATCAGATCATTGACTACAACAGCATCATTGCTATACTGCTCACTTATTCCCACAAGCTTCTCATAGTCGGCCAGTACGTTCTGGTCGATAAAGGACAGTATGGATTCGGAGCTCTCCTTCATCTGACCTACAGAGGAATAAACATTCTTCACTATGCCCTGTATCCCCTCTGCAGTCTTGGAGGATTCGTCAGCCAGCTTTCTTATTTCGTCCGCAACCACCGCAAAGCCTCTTCCCGCTTCTCCTGCCCTTGCAGCTTCAATGGCTGCATTCAGTGACAGCAGGTTTGTCTGGTTTGTAATGCCCAGTATCGTTTCTGCCAGAAGGCCTATCTGTGATATGGTCTTTGTCTCCTCTATCGCTTTCTCCATTTTTTCCCTGACGTTGTTGTATATCGTCTTTGCATTATTTGCTGAGTCTGTAGACTCCCTCTTGAGTGTCACAGCTCTTTCGCTTATCTGGCTTGATATGTCAGAGCCCTGCTTAGCCTTGTCGGCTATGGTGCCTACATTGCTGTCTATCTCAGCAACGGTAGCTGTGATCTCCTCAGAAGACGCTGCTGTTTCTTCCATTCCGGCAGAGAGCTGCTGTGTAGTTGCCGAGTTCTCATAGGCATTGCCCTGTACCTTTGTCGAAAGGTCCTCCAGCTTCTCAGCATTGCCCAATATCATATGGGATACAGTTATAAGCTTGTCTGCCATTCCTCTCAATTCTTCTCTTGTCTTGAAGGTTGCTTTGGCGATTATGCCGGTCTCATCCTTGCTCTTTCCAAGGTATAAGTAGTTTTCGTCATACTTCAGATCCAATTCTGCTGTCTTGTTAATAAGCTCAGTTACTTTTATTATGGGTTTTGCTATCCTGCCGGCAATTACGAAGCTCAATACCAGAGCAATCAAAACACTTATCAGGCCTATTGTAAGTATGAACACCGTCATTTGCCTGACCGGCTGCATTACCTCATTGACATCTCCAGTCAGCACCAGAGTCCACTTGGTCTCAGGTATGATACTATATGCCGCTTTCTTGGGCGCGCCCTTGAATATATAGTCCACAATGGCAGCTTCAACTTTTTCACCGCCCTGGACCCTTGCAACCACAGCTTTTATCTGCTCATTTTCAACAGGCTGCCCGATTTTCTCGGCTGTAGGGTGGTAGAGCATGGTCCCCTTTTCATCTACCAGGTAAGCGTAGCTTGATTTTGTTCCCATTATTCTGGAGTCGGACAGGTATTTAATTATACTGTCGGCATTTACAGCGGAGGCTACAAAGCCTATAAGCTTGCCATCCGCCTTGACAGGATGTACAAATGCAACCACATAAGCCCCGGTGGACTTTGATTTGAGTGTCTCGCTTATTACCGGATTGCCCGTGCTCAAGACCGCTTTTGCATATGCCCTTTCGCTGAAATCGGTATTGATAAGTTTGGTATCACTGTCTGCGATCCCTATCCCTACAGTATCGACTACAAACATGTGCTCAAGGTTACCGGCATTTTTGACTAATTCCTGAAGTCTGGTGTTCAACTCATTCTGCAACGCATCGAAGCCTTCGGTATCGCCGGCCAGCCTCTTTTTCAGAAGCTCCTGGACATCCTTCTGCTCTGAAATTATAGCCATATTGCTGGCTTCCTTCTCTATAAGTCCGCGGATAAGGTCATAATCCTTTTTATTCAGTTCCAGCATCGATGAATCTGTCAAGCCGGATATTATGTCTGAAGCCCTCATGTTTGTGAATATTCCCATAACTGCAATAGCCATTATCATTAATGCTATCATGAAAATCGATATTTTTGCCCTTATTTTCATTAAAGTACCTCCTAAGCCCTTTCGCTTTTTGATTTTTATTATTTATTTATGTCCATTGCCAGGAAATCATTGACTGCTTCCTCCGGCATCGGTTTACTGAAAAGATATCCCTGTATCCTATCACATTTGCTCTTGGCAAGGTAATCCAGCTGCCCCCCTGTTTCCACTCCTTCAGCAACCACATTCAGACCCATGGAACCGCCAAGCTTGATAATCAACCTTGTCATTGACTCTTGTTTTTTACCTGTCCCAATTGTGTCAATAAAGGACTTGTCTATCTTAAGAGTGGATATTGGAAGCTGGCTCAGATAATTGAGTGAAGAATACCCCTTTCCGAAATCATCCAGCGCGAATCTCAAGCCTTTCTGACACAAGGCATTCAGCTTGCTTTCCATGATCTCAAAGGACTCCATAAGTACTGATTCGGTGATCTCCAATTCAAGATACTTGGGGTCAAGCTCTGATTTTTCCAGAGCATCCAGCACTATTTCAGCGAAATCCTCCTGAATAAGCTGTATCATCGAAATGTTTACCGACATTGTGAGTTTGTCATAGCCCTTCTTATGAAGCTCCTTTAAATACATACATGCCTTTCTCAGTACCCACTCCCCTATAGGCAGTATCATGTGCGTATCTTCAGCAATACCTATAAACTTTAAAGGCGGTACGATACCCAGTTCGGGACTTTTCCAGCGTATCAACGCTTCAAAGCCCGTTGTTGTATTGGAGGCTATATCCAGCTGCGGCTGGTAATACAGCTCAAACTCATTGTTATCCAGTGCTGTCCTTAAGTGCTTCTCTATGTATAGCCTTTCAGAGATAGCTTCGTCCATAGGCTTGTTATAAAATACTATCCTGTTCTTTCCTGTCCCCTTCGCCTTGTACAAAGCGATATCGGCATTCTTCAAAAGCTCCTCCAGATCGGTCCCTTGTTCGGGATATAATGCTACGCCGATGCTGATGGTTATATACAGGCTGCTGTCACCTATCTCAATAGGAGCCTTGAAGCCCTTCAAAAGCCTGACTGCCAGCTTCTCCGCCTGGACTGTATCCTCGAAGCCCTCATATACTACTACAAATCCATCTCCGCCAAACCTGTACACGTTTGCGCCCTCTCCCACCAGTTCCTCCAGATGAGAGCACACCTTGACCAGCATCTTGTCGCCGAAGCTGTGCCCCAGCGTATCATTTATATACTTGAAGTTGTCGATATCCACTATCATTACCGCAATACGGCTGCTGCTCTTGCTGCCCGTGATTTCATCAATATGCCTTATGAGGGCAAGTCTGTTCCGGACCCCTGTTATCTGATCATGATATACCTGGTGCTCCAGCTCTTTTTCGCTCTGTTCCAGCCTTCTCTGGTTTTCCATCAGTTTGTCATAATTCATCCTCAGCTCGTTCTGGGACTCAGCAGCATTGTAGTATGCCGAAGCCAGCTCCATATTTGTATCGATTATTTTCTGGTAATTGTCATATAGCTTGTCCTCAGCTGTTTTCTGCCTGACCATAGCAGATTTCACTAGCGAGTATACCAATAAGCCTGTAGCAATTACGAATATCCAGCCCTTGACTATACTTACATCCATAGCTGCTTCCTTATCAATGGCAATCAGATTTAGAAGCTTGTCCGAAAGAAGTATCCACAAGCTACCTGCGATCATGTATATTACTGCTATCCTGAAGGATACCTGTCTTGGCTTAAGCATGTCCTTATCATTCAAAATAGCTTTCGAGCTTTCATCTACCTTACTTCTTATCTTTTCATCCAAATTCATCTCATCCCCTCTATAATCATATCCTACATATCGAAGCAGTTATGTAATTTGCTCCAATGTATTCTGAACCAGCTTCCCCAACAGCCCAAGGTTCTTCTTGGCCAGGTAGGCACTACAGCCTTCTTCCATGGCCTTCATTACATACTTCTGATCAATATCTTCAGAGACAATGATGAAAGGCACTTCCGGAGCAAGTCTGTTTCTTATTCTTATTGCCCTTAAGGCATCAAAGCCGGGCATATTATTATCACTGAGTATCACATGCCATTGTTCCTTTGCAAGGGCTTCCTCCATCGCTCTGCCGCCCGACACTACCTTGCTTTCAATAGTAAAGCCTGCCCGCTTCAACTCTCTTACATTCAGATCCGCACAATAAACCGAGTCTTCGATCAATAGCACTTTAATCTGCTTTATAGTAAATCACCCACTCTCTTGATGCATACTACCTTGATGACCATCTTAACAAGTAAAATTGGAAAACTAAAAAGATAAATTTGTATTATATTGTAATAATACAAATTTATCTTTCGAAGAAGAATGAAATATAATGGTTTTTATGCCAGAATTTTATTAGTTTTTAATTAATAACTTTTCTGAATTGCCTGACGATATTCGCTAGGTGCATGTCCTGAGTACTTCTTAAATAACTTGCTGAAGTATTCTGTATCCTTGAAGCCAAGAAGCTCACCAACCTCATATATCTTTATGTTCCCATCGCGTATAAGCTTTTTCGCACGTTCCATTTTAACGGCAGTCAGATACTCGACAAAGGCTACCCCCTTTTTTTGCTTGAAATTGGCGCTTATATATGACTTATTGATGAAAAGCGCTTCCGACACTCTTGTAAGCGAAACATCCTCATCTACATTTTCCAATATGAAAACACATACCTGTTCAAACACCCCTCCGCCCTGGACCGCAGGAGAAAGCCTTCTCAGCAAGTCTACCAGCCTTGTGACCTCAGAAAGGAAGCTCTCCTTGACCAAAGAAGCTTCAACATTCCCCTGCAAGCTGCACGTGCCTATTTCTTCTGATCCTATGAACTTGTCCAGCCACTTGTACTTTTCCATTAATCTATCCTTCACCTGATACAGCACACTGTTCAAAAGGCTTCCTATTTTCAATGCTTCGCCTTTCAGGCTCGAAAATGCCAGTTCGGCAATTATACCGGCGTATTGAACTGCCCTCCCATCACCGGTACTGATTGCTCCGATCAAACGATCAACCTCCGCCTGTGGAAAATAGACATCCACCTTTTCCCTAAGGCTCCTCTCCAACTGCTGGAATTTTTGCTCCTCAAGCCTTTTCTCCGATATATGCTCCCTTGCCCTGTTCAGCAGCAGCTCAAGCTCTTCCTCAACAACAGGCTTCACCAGGTAGTCGAAGGCTCCCAGTACCAAGCCCTGCTTTGCATATCTGAATTCACTATGGTCGCTGCACAATATGACACACTGGCATAGTTTCTTCTCGCTTATTCTTTTCAGCAGCTCTATACCATCAATTTTAGGCATCCTTATGTCTGTAATGATAGCATCAAAAGCTCCGCCTGCCAGCAGTTCCAGCGCCTCCTGCCCATCCCTAGCCTCACCTGCGATCATAAACCCGGTCCTCTCCCACAGCTTCATCCGCTTGAACTCTCTTCTCACTATATCCATATCGTCTACTATCAGTACCTGCAGCATATGATACACCTCCAGCCAAAAATTCTGCTACCAGGAGTTGGGCAGAGTAAAGTAAACTTCAGCTCCGACATCCTTCCTGCCTTCGATCCAGACCCTGCCCCCATGCCTTTGTATGATCTTACGCACAGTAACCAGCCCGATCCCGCTTCCTTCAAACTCATCAGCATTATGAAGCCTCTGGAATATACCAAATAGCTTCCTAGAATACTCCATATCGAAACCTACGCCATTATCCTTGAAATAGAAAACATATTCCTCTGAGGTGATCGTACAACCCACAATGATCAGGGCTTCCTCCCTGCCGCGTGTGAACTTGACCGCATTTGAGAGAATATTATATATGACCTGCCTAAGCATGACCCTGTCTGCAAATACATCCGGCATGCCTGTTTCAACATTGAGATTTATGTTTCTTCCCATTTCTGCTGAAAGCAGTTCTCCAAATATGGATCTTATCATTGCGTTTATATCAATTTTCTCCTTTTCAATGGGGGCTTTTGTTGTGGTGGAATACTGAAGGAGCTTTCCTATCATCTCGATCATGTCCATGCTTATGTTTCTTACATTTTGAAGCATCGCAACTGCATCCTCGTCAAGCTTGCCCTCATAGTCCTCCATTATTATCCTGGTATAACCGTCAACAGCCCTTATTGGAGATTTCAAGTCATGGGATACAGTATAGGTAAAGGCTTCAAGCTCATTTATGGCGCTTTGCAATTCCTCGGTCCTCTCCGCAACACGCTGCTCCAGTTCTTCATTAAGTGTGGTGATCTCACTGATTGCCCGCTTGTAATCGGTTATATCATCAACAAGTACTCCTATCTGCCTGTCGGATATCTTAAACGCACTTATCAGATAATATTTCTTGTTATGTGCATGATAGCTCTCAAATTGTTTGGGTTCACCAGTCTTAAGTATCCTATTGTATTTACTCAGATTCCTGTTGGGAAAATTGTATACCTCCCTCCAGGCCCTGCCGTCTATATCACCGGCTTTAAAGCCCGATTGCCGTTCAAAGGCAGGATTGATCTTCTGAAAACGTATGTCAGTTATCCTTTCCCTGCTGTCATAGACAGGCTCGAATATTATGAAGCCGTTCAACATCAGCCTGAACAGCATGGAGTACCGTTCTTCACTGTTGGTCAGCTCCTTCTGCACCTTCTCCAGTTCGTCGTATTGCTGTTGAAGGATGGTGCCTGACTTTACAAGCTCATCATTGTTAAGCTGCAGCTCCTTTTGCATGGCGCTGATCTTTCTGAGATAATGCAGCAGAATGAAAATAAACACTATAAGCAGCAGGATGATGACTATTACCGTTATTATCAGGCTTCTATATCCCGCTAAAACGCTGAACGGCTTATTGATTATACGGCTACCCGAAGGTACCGACTTCATATCGATATTGAATCTCTTCAGCTGTTCATAATCATATACATACTTTATATTCTGCAGTGTTTCAACAGGTATTCCCTCTATAGGCTTACCGTCCAATACCTTGGCAGCTATCTCGCCTGCCCGTTTCCCATCCTCTTCTCCGCTGAGAACGCTGCCCCCTATCGCACCGTTCCCCAATCCAAAATCATACAGGTGAAACACAGGCACCTTGCTTCTTTTGCCTATACTCCCGGCCAGCTCCTCAAAGCCTACATTCTCACCATAATAGTCGCTATAATAGGTAGTGATCAGAACTATACTATCTTCTTCTGCCATGGCTATACTCTGCAGCAGCTTATCAATGCTCATTTCATTCACTGTGCGGATAGTCAACCTGGGGTCAACAGCCTTTATAGCCTCCATCGTGATCATTCCGGTGGAAAGCCCGCTCTCGCTGTTGTCATAAACAACATATACTTCTTTTGTTCCGGGCTTCATCTTCAAAGCAGCCATAACCGTATTGACCGGGTCTATTATCTCACTGACACCTGTTATCCGCTCTTGGCCGGTTACAAGACGGCCTATCCCCGCCTCGTTTACTCCGCAAAATACTATCGGAGCCTTGGAGAATAGCTTTGCTCTGTTCTTTATAGCAAATTCCAGGGCAATATCATCTGTGGTTATAATAATATCAATGGATTTTCTTGAATACTTATAATTGAAATGCTCGTATAAGCGTAAAAGGTTTTCCTGGGAGGGGTACCGCTTCCAGTCCATGTATTCCACATAAATATTGGAATCATAGCCTGATCCGCTCAATGCTTTGGTTATTCCCTCCATTTCCTCGTCGGTCCACTTGAGGCCTCTATGATATGAATTGAGGATAAGTATGCATGGTTGACCGCTATCTGCCTGAATATATGTCGTAAAAGCAGGAGCAAGTATAGCTACTACAAGAAGTAGCATAAAGAACAGCTGACATGTTTCATGACTTTTCTTCATCATACTGCCAACCCACTTTCTACATGCTTTAACACCATTATAACCTAAATTCTCATTCCCTGGCAATACAAGGGGATTCTTGGATATATATGCCGGAATATGATTTATGTGTTATGATAAGTATATATAAAGAAAGGGGATGCTTTTATGAATCTTATTAAAGTAGGAGACACCGCACCTGATTTCTCCTTGAAGGATAACAAGGAGCAGATAATACGCCTGTCGGACTACAGGGGTAAAAAAGTACTGCTTTCATGGCATCCGCTGGCCTGGACTTCAGTATGTACAGACCAGATGAGATCACTGGAAGTAAACCTTGAAAAATTCCAGAGCCTGAATACAGTGCCTCTTGGGCTCAGTGTCGACCCGGTACCCTCAAAAAAAGCATGGAGTGCTGTAATAGCTATCAATAACGTAAGCCTTCCTTCAGATTTCTGGCCTCACGGAAAGGTCGCCCAGGACTATGGTATTTTCATCGAGAAAGCCGGCATATCCGAGAGGGCTAATATCATCATTGATGAGAATGGTATTGTGAAGTGGGTCAAGGTATATCCTATCAAACAACTTCCGGATATTAACGAGGTCCTTGAGGTACTTTCCGGAATATAAATGGAGGTGGATCGGTGAGAAAGGCAAAAGCGGTCATATATGATGCTCACCTTGACTATGATGTGCCTATGGATGCAGAGCTTTTGAACATGAAGATACGTATTTATGATGAGAGCTTTTCAAATACCGGCAAGGTTTTGTACGAGGGCAGCATAGGTAGGTTCATCAAAGAAAGGATACCCTCGGACTTCCTGGTTTCACTCCTCCCGGAGTTGAAGCACAGGGATAAGCTGTCCTATCGCTTAAGCGGAGGGGAAAACTTCATAGAAAGAATAAAATAAAGAAATTCCAGGCATAGATCCATGCCTGGAATTTTTCAATCCCTTCTAGCTAACCTCCAACAGCAGATCCAGCTTTGTAAGCAGTCCATCTATGGAGCTTTCCCTTATTACAAGCGGGGGATAGAATCTAAGCAGGTTCCCTGTAATATTATAGCCGGTCAAGAAGCCCTCTTCAAAAAGCCTGTCATGCAGCCATGCCAGCGACTGCTTCTTGTCTTCCATGAATTCCAGCGCCAGCATAAGTCCTCGTCCCCTGACCTCCCTTATGCAGTCATGGACTTGGGCAAGCTGCTCCAGCTTATCCCTAAAACCGCAGCCTATTTCAGCACTCCTTTCTATCATCCCCTCTTCCTTTATTACCTTGATCACCTCCATAGCCACTGCGCAGCCAAGAGCGTCATTCTGGTGTGACTGTGCATACCGGAAACCGGTTTGCTCAAGCCCATAGGCTGTTTCAGCCTTCAAAGCTACGGCACTTACAGGGTAACCACTGCCTATAGACTTTCCCATTGAGACAATATCAGGTTGAAGCTCATAGTGTTCATAGCCGAACCATTTCCCTGTACGTCCGAAGCCGGTTGTAACCTCATTGGCCATTATTAGTCCCCCTTGTTTACGTACTCCGGCTTCAAGAGCTTTCACCAGCTTCAGTGGAGGTAGCTTTACCAATCCCGAGGTATTTCCAGGCTCAAAGACCAGTCCCCCGATCCTCTCAAAGGGTATTTCTCTGAATATACTACAGTCCGTCCCACATTTATCACGAACACAGGAAGTACAACCGCTCCAGTCAATAAAATACCATTCCTCCGCGCTTCTTTTCCCTGCCGAGCCGTATGCAGCCAGATATGCCCCTGCAAGGGACAGCAGCTGTGGCTGCTGCCTGAGGCGGCGGATGCACTGTACCCCGAACTCTACCGACTCACTTCCGGAAGCAAGGAAAATGCATTTTCCCTCCTTTATTCCGACTGCATCAAGTACCCTGGCTGCCGCCTCCTCCACTACCGGGCTGCGGTATTGGTAACCAAGATGCATGATCCGGTCCGCCTGCGCTTTTATAACGGCATTGACCCTGGGATGCGCATGCCCAAGAGAGGCGCTCCATACTCCGGCTTCAAAGTCAACATAGCCCCTTCCCTTATCATCAAAAATCAAGTCACCTTCTCCCCTGACAATTGAGATATCCTGCTCATTGTACCCGCAGCATTTCAAAATATTATTCATTTCCATACCTCCCCGATGATAAGTGTACCGATTGCTTTACACCAGTTGGCAACATATGGTACACTCACAATATAAAACAGGTACACACTGCGGTCAAAGGCATATTTCGCGCTGTGTACCGGTACGGTTTTGGGAGAGGTGGCTTAATGAAATACCTTACGATAGTAAACGATATAAAGAAGGACATCGCAAGAGGAGGCATTGCCCCGGGCGCAAGGATCCCATCCGTCAGGGAGCTTTGCGTCAGGTATGGGTGTAATAAGTCCACTGTTCTTAGGGCTTATTATGAACTCAAGGAGCAGGAGCTTGTGTTTGCCATACCCGGAAGCGGGTATTACCTCATCAACGGTTTAGCTGCAGAAGGTCAAAGGGATAATGTTATTGATTTCTCAGGCACCTCTCTTGCCAAAAGCTCACTTCCCTTCAATGAGTTTCGTCCCTTCATCGACCAGGCGATAAATAAGTATAAAGAGGAGCTCTTTACCTATGCGGATCCCAAGGGGTTGAGTCAGCTATCCGAAATGCTCAGGAAGCATCTGCAGGACCACCAGGTCTTTGCGGGCAATGATCGGATATTTGTGACCACCGGCTCACAGCAGGCCTTGAATCTTTTATCCAAAATGCCCTTTCCCAACGCGAAGGATAATGTTGTAGTGGAGCAGCCGACCTATCAGGGCATGATAGAATGTCTCAGGCAGAATAATGTGCCTGCCATAGGTGTTTCCAGGGGTTTCGGAGGATTGGATCTTGACGGTTTGGAGCGGGCATTTAGAAATAATAATGTAAAGTTCTTCTATACCATTCCACGGTTCAGTAATCCTCTTGGCCTAAGCTACCACAACGATGAAAAAAAGAGGATCGCTGCTCTTGCTGAAAAACACGACGTCTATGTCCTGGAGGATGATTATCTTGGGGACCTGGAAAGCGACCCCAAGTCAACCCCCATCTTTTCCTTTGATACCTCTGACAGGGTCATATACGTCAAGACTTTTTCCAAGGTCCTGCTTCCCAGCCTCAGGATTTCGGCAGTCGTCCTCCCCAGGCTGCTGGTGAACACCTTCAGGGAATACAAATATTGGTCTGATATAAATACCCCCCTGATATCCCAGGGAGCCCTTGAAATATATATGAGCAGCGGTATGTTCTACCTTCATGTAAAAAAAGTCAGGAACATGTATACCCGGAAAATGTCATATCTGAAGGAGCTCTCAGAAAGACATGCCTCCCCTTCGATACGCTGGCACATACCCGAGAAGGGAGGCTTTTATGCAGGCCTGGAGATCATGAACGGCGGCAGTCAGAAAAAAGTCGTCGAAGGCTTGTCAAGAAAGGATATACTGCTATCTGATATAGAGGCCTATTATCTTAAGGAATTTATAAATGACAGCTTTCTGAGATTAAGCGTAACAAAGGTGGAAAACGAAGCCATGGCTGCCGGGCTGAGTACTCTTATCCATGAGGTAGAGAGAAGCAGCTATGCCGGCAGCGGAGGTATATTCTTGTAGGATTTCGAGTTCATACGCTGAAGCTGTTACCAAAGCTCAGGCCTTAAGGATCTGGGCTTATTTCCGTTGATGTCGGTAAAGCCGTATTTCTCCGCCAATTCAGCTGTAATAAGTATCTTTCCGGTTTTCTCCATGATATCCGGGTCTGATGCCAGGACTGCAATGCATCTGCCGGTAAATTTCGGGGTCTCCATATTGTCAATATTTATATCCTTGTTATACTTGGCGTATTCAAGCATACCCTCAGTACTGACCTGCCCCGGATAAAGCGATACCACCGGTATCCCGTATTCCTTCAGTTCATAGGCAGTATCAGCAGACAGCCTGTCAACCGCAGCCTTGCATACGCCGTAGGAGACATTATTGAAATAGCGCCTTCCTCCGTAGAAGGAAATATTCACGATCAATCCCCGCTTCTGCTCAACCATGATCTTCGCCGCCAGTCTGCTTGCAACGTAGTTGGACCTCAATCCTACGTTAAAGTTGTCGTCCCATAAAGCTACAGGCTGCTCCCAAAAGGGTGTGTTGAAAAAATATCCCTGCGTGGCATGAATGCCGCCGCCCCAGGCATTATTGACCAATATATCCAAACCGCCTTGTTCTTCCAATACTCTTTTAAACAAGGCCTCCACCTTCTCATCCCTGGAATGGTCGCATTCCTGTACTATAACCATGCCATCCAGCCCTGTTGCTTCCTCTGCAGTCTTATAAATACTTGTTCCCCGGAGAAACTCCGGAAGCTTTTCGTCCCTATTGCCCCTTCCGGTAATGTAAACTGTGGCACCCTGTTCTGCCAGCCCCAGGGCTATCCCTTTTCCTATCCCCCTGCTGGCTCCTGTGACTATTGCGGTTTTACCCTTTAAACTATTCATATTCATTCTCCTTTCAATTAAAAAGCTAATATAGAAATTGGCGGAAATAACTTCCCTCAACTCCTATATTAGCTTCTTCGCTAAATAGCCTCATGACATTTCTTGCTGTTTATAAAGTCTTTTTTACAGGCACATATATCCTGACCTTGCCGGTTTCATAATAGTCCTTTTCAAATATGTCAAGCATTCCTATTCCATTGGGAGCAAGCTGGATCTCTCTTATCATTATCCATCTGTACAGGTCGTCCACAAAAGTCTCCCTTATATCGAGCATATCTCCTCTGTAGGAAAATCCGGCATACCAGCCGCTGGGAACGGAACGAAGGCTGTAAGGCGTGGAGCTGTTGACCAGCTGTTGCTCCAGTCCATAGAATACCGTATATTCCCCATTATCTTCACCATGACAGCTTACTGTGGCATACAGTCTTTCCTTCTTCAACCAGTCTGACTTTGAAGCACTGGCCATAAAAGCAGCACCGGTATCCCTCAGTTTTGCCTCAAAGCCATCAGAGCAGGTATCCACTTCTGTATATATGCCTTCAAGCCGCACCTCTTCCAAGTATTCCAGCTCTCCTTTAAGTGTGAGGCTGCCTTGGTAATTTGATATATTTCTCTCCACCACAACAGCCTTTGATACAAGGTCAACCGTATGTCCCCCACTTCTGCAGCCATTGGGTGAAACTCCGAACTGCTTCTTGAACGCCCCGCTGAATACCTCAGGATATTCAAAACCAAGATCATAGGCTATATCGATCACCGGTTCGTTTGTTCCGATCAGACGCTCATAAGCCCTTGCCAGCTTACGCCCCAAAATATACTGTTTGAGGGTTCTACCGGCAACAGTCTTGAACATCCGGTTGAAATGAAACTCGGATATGCAGAACCGGCTTGCCACCTGTTCAAGGGATAAAGGCTCTCCTATGTTGTCCTCTATATAATCGATGGTCCTGTTGATCATATCAACATAATAGTTCATACCATCCCCCGCTTCCAACAGCATGATATTCATTGATTATATTATATCAGATCGTTCAAATTCCGCCAAAAAATGAAATCACTGCCAGCATTAATACATTCTGACACGATAAAAATGAGCAGCCTGGTTAAAATATAAAGGGTGCAAAATCAACGAACATGGAGGTAAATTCCATGGCTTTGATACTAACCTTGCTGACACTGGTTGTTCTTCTTACCATTTTGCTGTTTACAGTAAAATCACGGATCGACCTGGTTTTGGATTCCACAAGCTCGGATGTCCACGCCACATTATTCTGGCTCTATCCTCTGGTCAAATCAGTAGTACAAAAGACTGGCAACAGCTTTATCCTTACGGTATACCTTTTTAATAAAAGGCTGCTGACTAGGGAATTTGACCGGAGTGAAAAATCATCAGGCAGTACAGCTATCAGCCGACTTGATCCAACTGATATCCATGTGGAAACCAGATATGGCTTCCGCGACCCTTTCATCACTGGGCTGGCAGTTGGTGCAGTTACTCTTGCTTGTGAATTTTTCAAGGTGGAATCCCTTTATCAACAACCGGATTTTCTGGCAGCAAATGATTATTTCAACCTGAATGCAACCGCAAAGCTGAATTTGGGTCAATCACTGCTTAAGCTCATATAAAATAAATATCAGGGAGGAATTCGCTTATGGAAGTAAATTCATCTTTAACCCAAAATATCGACACCTTATTTTCTAATATTGAAACCTTTACGCAGAGCGAAGGCACGCTTGGAAAACCAATCACTCAGGGAGACAAAACTCTTATACCCATAATATCTGTAACAATAGGCTATGGAGGAGGAAATACCTCTGGCAGGATGTCTGGAGGGATGGCAGCTTCATCCCAGGGAACCAGCAACGCAGGAATGGATGCTTTAGGTCTTGGTGCGAAGATCTGCACTGATGCTCTGGCTGTAGTTGATGGAGATAATATATCAGTGATCCCTGTAAATACACCGGCGAGCAGTATGAGCCAGCTAATAAACCAGATACCCCAGATGATGGGAAAGGGACAACAGGGCCAACAGCAAGGGCAGCAGCAGAACCAGCAACAGAGCTGATATCCTCAGGCTGATGTTTTTAAAGACATTTATTGAAATATCAGGGGCATGCAGTATTTACTGCATGCCCCGTTGATTTTATTCAGTTACGTTGTATTCTACTTCCTTCACATCCACCCTCGCATAGCAGTAATCACCTTCTGGAAAGCTCCATACAGCCTGTCCGCCCGAGGATAGCCTGTATCCGTTATAATCCTTGTATTCCTGCGAAGGAGTGGACCATCTCACATTCTGATACGTTTTTCCCGTGGGTGAATAGTACCTGTCATCGGATACAAAATTCACCAGCTCACCTTTGTCATTAAAATACAACATTGCAGAAACCTTTATTCCATTATTATCGAAAGTTCCCCTGACAGTCATCGGATCTATTGTATCCCAGTGTATTCTTTGATCTATGAGGCTTCCAGGTGCGAACATGCACATATCGTTGAACACTGTCACAGTCTCACCCTTGTTCATCTCCTCGCCTCTACCATCACCTACAGTTATAAGTCCGGCCAGTTTGATGAGCATTATCGCCTTTTGCCCCATATACTTGTGAAGCCCTACGATGGGAAGCCCGGCCATTTTCATATCCATATAGTATAATCTCTTGACATCCTGGATCTCACTGTATTGAACAGCGTGCATCCCTGTCCAGTCCTTGTCGGGACCAGTCTTGAACTCCCCCTGGAATACAAGCCTGAAATTTCTTACTTTTTCCTTGCCTACAGCACCGGTATAAAAAAGATATTTTTTCACCGGCTCAGGCAGATGCTTCATATCCTCCTCCGTAAGGATACCGCTTTTTTGTCCTGATGATTCATTCAACGCTTTTAACATTTCTGCTTCATATTCTCTTTTTAGCTCTCCCGATTTATGCATAAGCATTAAAACAGACAGAAAAAGTATAACGGCTATTGTAATAACAATATACTCTCTATTCATATAGTGCCTCCTCTACACGATATCAGACCGATCGATACTTCTATGATAATTATAGCAAAATATAAGGCATGATTCCAAACCTTTGGAAAGACTATGGACTAACTACTTTAGAATAAGTATGATATATATAGATCGAAAGTGTATATGGTATTATATAGTTGGCAAACCACATCTATACAAAATCTGTTTAAGCATCGCTGAAACAGATTTGTGTTACCTTGATTTTCTTTGCGGCGGAAACAATCTACATTAGTGTATATCCGCCGCAAATTATATTGCAAAAGGAGGGTATTCATTATGACTGAATGGTTTGTTGGCTTGAGCCCTGTGGCACAAGCTCTATTTGCCACTCTGTTCACCTGGTTTGTTACTGCATTGGGTGCAGCAATGGTATTTTTCTTCAAGTCCATAAACAAAAACGTACTGAATGGGATGCTCGGCTTTGCTGCGGGTGTCATGATAGCCGCCAGCTTCTGGTCGCTTCTGGCACCGGCTATAGAAATGGCTGATGAAGCCGGCGGGCCTTCCTGGATACCCGCCGTTGTGGGCTTCCTTAGCGGGGGAGCTTTTCTGCTGCTGATAGATAAGCTTTTACCCCATCTTCATATAGGCCATTCCGACAATGAAGCGGAGGGCATCAAGACCAGCTGGCAGAGAAGCGTGCTGCTGGTACTTGCCATAACCCTTCACAATATTCCTGAAGGATTGGCTGTGGGTGTGGCCTTTGGAGCCATATCAGCCGGGCTTCCCTCAGCGACACTTACAGGCGCGCTGGCATTGGCTATAGGTATCGGACTCCAGAACTTCCCTGAGGGGGCTGCAGTTTCAATACCGCTCCGAAGAGAAGGCTTCAGCCGCTTCAAAAGCTTTATGTACGGCCAGGCCTCAGGCATGCCGGAGCCTATCGCCGGTGTTCTTGGCGCATTGGCTGTTACCATGATGAAGCCGATACTCCCTTACGCTTTGTCCTTTGCAGCCGGAGCTATGATATATGTTGTAATTGAGGAGCTTATTCCAGAAGCACAAATGGATAGGAATACGGATATAGCAACTATCGGCGCCATGCTTGGCTTTGCGGTCATGATGATGCTGGATGTAGCCCTGGGATAATAGTTGGAACTTTTGCCACAGCTTTACCGTCGAATTAGTAAATCTATAATTTGAGGAGATAATTATGAAAAAGATGCTTGTAATTACATTGACACTACTTTTTCTTGTGGCAGTATTATCTGGATGTGCCAAGGCTTCAGTACAGCCCGAAAGTATAACCCCGGAACCGACTCCCACTGTGGAGCCCACTGCCGCACCAAACCCAGAACCGGCTGCAAATGCAAAGATAGCGGCAAATGGAACAGACATGCAGGGAAAATTGAATGGTTGGATAGACAACAACTCTGTTGAAATCGAGGTCAATGCCGAGGACATACTGGCATTCAGGGTAACTGATGTATTGGATCAGCTGAAGGGAATCGAAGATGGGGATAAGGTGAAATTTTCATATGAAGCAAACGAGGCCGGACAGATGATCATTACTAAAATAGAAAAAGTACAGTAAAAAAAGATGCGAAAAAATTCGCATCTTTTTCATATTTAGAACCGCAGCTAAGTCAGCCAATATCTGTAGCATACCACAGCCTCGGCTTCCCTGAAGCCTTCCTGAAGGTATAACGCCTTTGCCCTTTCATTTTCGGCATTTACGCAGAGTATCTCCCTGCTAAAGGACTTCTCCTTTGCAAAATTCAGTGAGGCCCTAAGCAGGCATCTTCCCAGACCCTTGCCCTGATATTCAGGTATTATGGCCAATGGCCCTATATCCATTATAGGGCCACCTTTATACTCATCCAGGGAGCCTCTTATCACTCCCACCGGCTTTTCCCGGTGATACAGCATCAGCATCCCGCCCGCAAGGTAACCATCTTCAGAAAGCATTTCAGCTACAATTTCAGGGGTGATGGGGGTTTCGCTTCCCTTAAGCTTCGCAAAGCCGGCATTCCTTACGCTGCACCAGGCTTCTTCATCCAGCCCGGATCTAAAGCTTCTGATCTCGTAGCCCTCCGGCAGCCTGACTTCAGGTACCGGCAGATCCTCCCTGACAAGCAGAAAGGAATACCTGTAAACACTGAAATTGAGTCTCTCCATAAATTCCTGGACTTCTTGATTATCCGTGCGGATGAAAAGATTTAAACTGTCTATGCAGTCCGTGTGCTTAAGAATTGCATGCAGCAGCGAACTATAATGCTGAAAATCACCGGTTTGAGAATGGAATATCCTAAAGCGCGCGCTTCTTCCCCGCCTGTAGTAATCAGTCAGCATAAGTGAAGCAGCTGCCAGTATTTCTCCCTTAGCTCCGGTTATAATATAAGTGGGGTTTTCATCTCCCGGTTCAAAGGCTTTCAGATCCTCCTCATACACAAAGGAGTCATCAACTTCGTCCCTGTGCCTTCTGCAGTAGTCCGTAAACTCACTTACTTTGCTCCTGTCCAAAAATTCGCTTTTCATGGTTATCCCCCCAATAGCATATTTATTATTCGTACACGCCATGCTTTACTATGTCAATATACTTGTTGAACATCTCAACATACTTGTCTGCATTCTCTCTGAAAAAGTCCATATTTCCGCTATATTCCCTGAACATTATCTGCCCCACATGATAGGATACCATGTGCACCAGATCCAGGGCCATTTGTATATCTACACCCTGCCGCATGTTACTTATATGCATTTTACTCAAAAACAGCTGGTGGAACCTTTCATGTCTTGAATCTATCTCCATTCTCAGCTCTGCCGGAGTATTCAGAACCGCCTCCATAAAGAACATGATAACAAATGGATCTTCGCTGAGCAGGATGTGGTAAAACTCCCCCATATGATCAAAAAGATCTATAAACTGTAAGGGTTCATG
>CAZNMO010000062.1:0-14943 GCA_964574195.1 uncultured Clostridiaceae bacterium
TACGCAAAGTATTGGTCAGGTATATGAGAATAAAGAGCTTTGCCGTGATATATACGAAATAGTCATTCATTGCCCCGGTATTGCCAAGGAAGCCAAACCTGGACAGTTCCTGCACGTCAGAGTGTCGGACCGCCAGGATCCACTGCTCAGAAGGCCTATAAGCATAAGCAGGATCGATAAGGCTGCAGGAACAGTCTCCCTTGTTTATCAGGTTATCGGAAGTGGAACTATGAAAATCTCCGAGCTGGTCAAAGGCAGCATGATAGATGTAATGGGGCCCCTGGGCAACGGCTTTGAATTATTTCCGGGGAAAAAATGTGCAGTTATCGGAGGAGGAATGGGAGTAGCACCATTGCTGGAGCTGGCTGCACAGCTTGATGGCTGTGATGCCTATTTGGGTTTCAGGTGCAGCACCTTCAAAATGGATGAATACAGGCAGTTATGCAGCGAAGTGTATGTAGCTACTGAGGACGGAAGCAGCGGCAGCAAAGGCTATGTAACTGATCTTATGAAGGATATAAACAGGTATGACATTGTGTATACCTGTGGTCCAAAGGCGATGCTCAAGAAGGTAAAGGAGCTTTGTGAGAACAATTCGGTCAAATGTTATGTTTCCATAGAAGAGCGGATGGGCTGCGGGATAGGAGCCTGCCTGGTATGTGCCTGCAAGGTAAAGGATGGCGATAACTGGCACTACAAGAAGGCATGCACTGACGGGCCGGTATTTGAAGCAGGGGAGGTGGAGCTCTGTGACTGATATGAAGGTAAACCTGGCGGGGATAAAGCTCAAGAACCCCGTGGTAACTGCATCGGGAACCTATGGCTTCGGAAGGGAATACGGCAGGTTCTATGACCTATCGAGACTTGGTGGGATAGTAGTAAAGGGACTTACACTGGAGCCCAGGGAGGGTAACAAGCCGCCAAGAATAGCTGAGACTCCTGCAGGAATGTTGAACAGCGTAGGGCTACAGAATCCGGGTGTGGAATATTTCCTTGAGAAAGAGCTTCCTTTCCTGCGGCAGTATGATGTGGCAGTTATAGCAAATATTGCCGGAAATACCACCGAGGATTACTGTAGGCTGACCAGCCGGTTGGGAAGGCATGTGGACGGCATAGAGCTGAACATATCCTGCCCCAATGTCAAAGAGGGCGGTGTAGCCTTTGGAACCAAATGTGATTCGGTGTATAATATAACCAGAAGCGTTAAGGAGCAATGCGAAGTGCCATTGATCGTCAAGCTATCCCCCAATGTGACGGATATCAGGGAGATCGCACTGGCAGCCCAAGAAGGGGGAGCGGATGCAATATCCCTTATCAATACCCTGCTGGGAATGGCTATAGATATAAAGACAAGGAAGCCCGTGCTGGCAAATGTGGTAGGTGGGCTATCGGGCCCTGCAGTCAAGCCGGTGGCAGTCAGGATGGTATGGCAGGTGGCCCAGGTGGTAAGCATTCCCATAATAGGGATGGGAGGCATAAGCACCTGGCAGGATGCAGTGGAATTCATGCTGGCAGGTGCTGACGCAATATCGGTAGGGACTGCCAACTTTATAAACCCCTATGCACCCATGGATATAGCGGAAGGTATAAAGGAATACCTTGTGAAAAATGGGTATCAAAGTATTGGCGAACTGAAGGGTAAAGTAATAATATAAGTGGAGGAGATAATTATGATAGGTAAAAAGAAAATGGATGAAATACTTGAAAAAACAGGGGTGCTGCAGACAGGACATTTCCTGCTCACCTCCGGAAAGCATAGCAACAAATACATGCAATGCGCAAAGATATTCCAGCATCCCGATATCAGTGCCCAGCTATCAAAGGAGCTGGCAGAGAAATTTGACGGTTATGATATTGATATAGTAATAGGGCCTGCAGTAGGCGGGATAATACTGGCCTATGAAGTGGCAAGGCAGATGGAAGTAAGGGCTCTTTTCGCCGAAAGGGAAAATGGTGCAATGACATTGAGAAGAGGCTTTGAGATAAAGGCAGGGTCGAGGGTGTTGGTGGTAGAGGATGTAATAACCACAGGAGGCTCAGTGAAGGAAGTAATAGAGCTGGTCCGTGCTGTCGGAGGTGAAGTTGTCGGAGTAGCCAGCGTGGTAGACAGAAGCGGCGGAAAGGCATTGTTTGATGTGCCCTTCAAGAGTGCGATGAAAATTGATATAGAAACCTATGAACCGTCAGAATGTCCTATGTGTAAGGCAGGTTCGGAAGCAATAAAACCTGGAAGCAGGAATTTAAAATAAATGGACTAGTATTAAAAAAAAGTAACAATTATGAGAAAATTACGCAAATTAAAAAATTAACAAATATAGCCCGTAATGGTTGAAAAACAAAGAAAGTTTAAGGAAAAATATTGAAAAAACCTCCCAATTTTGAATACTGATATGCTTATCATCGATATTGATTATTGAATTATTTGAAAAATCAATGTATTATATTAGTGACTACAACAAAAAGGAGGTTTAATTAATGGCTGAAAAAAGAGAAAACTGGGGAAGTAAACTTGGTCTGATCCTTGCTATGGCCGGAAACGCAGTTGGTCTGGGAAATTTCTGGAGATATCCTTACCAGGCTGCTAAGAACGGCGGCGGTGCATTCATGATTCCATATTTCGGTGCACTTATTCTTATGGGTATTCCTTTGATGTTTGTTGAGTGGAGTCTTGGAAGGTACGGCGGCAAGTATGGACATGGAAGCTTGGGACCGATGATTTACTTGCAAGCCAGAGAAGGCGTCAGCCCGAAAGCTGCAGCATTACTTGGCGGCTTTGCCGGTGCTATAGCACTTGGAGTAACTGTTCTTGTTAACAGCTACTACAATCACATCATAGGATGGACATTAGGATATTCATACCTGTCACTTACAGGCGCATACATGGATCCGTCCATCAACACAGGTGATTTCTTCTTTGGAAAATACCTGATGTCACCAGGCCTGACCTTCACATTCTGGATAATGGCACTGGTAATACTCTACTTCGGAGTATCCGGTGGTATCCAGAAGGGTATCGAAGTTATCGCCAAGTTCATGATGCCTACTATATACATAGTTGGTGCTATCCTTATAGTAAGGACATTGACACTTGGATCACCCGTTAACCCAGACTGGTCACCTATAAAAGGTCTTGACTTCATATGGTCACCCAGATGGCAGGATCTGAACTGGGGAGCAGCTCTTGCTGCAGCAGGGCAGATATTCTTCACGCTGTCACTTGGAATGGGTATCATCTGTAACTACGCTTCATATCTGAAGCCGGACGATGATATAGTACTTTCCGGTATAGCAACAGTTTCATTGAATGAGCTGGCTGAAGTTATCCTCGGCGGCACAATAGCTATCCCGATAGCCTTCACATACATGGGTATGGATGGCATGCAGGCCAGCATAGGCTTATCCTTCGTATCACTGCCTAATATTTTCAGAAATATGGGCGGCGGTCAGATATTCGGAGCCTTCTGGTTCATACTCCTTGCCTTTGCCGGAATCACATCCGCTGTTGCTATGTACAACTACATAGTTGCACTGTTGGAGGAAAGCTTCGGTATGGCAAAGAAGAAGGCATCACTGCTGGTATTCTTCCTGTATATAGCAGTTGGACTTCCAGTTTGCCTTGAAGGCTTCATATTAGGTTCAGTAACTCTGACATACTTCTCAGAAGTTGACTTCTGGGTAGGCACATACCTCTTGGTTGTACTCGGAGGACTTGAAGCTATAGTTGTTGGCTGGATCAACGGCAAGAACTCACTTGATGAGATCAACAGAGGAAGCTACTGGAAGCTGCCGGCATGGTTCTACAAAGCCTTCATACAGATACTGACACCAGTATCAATCATAATTCTTCTCATAATGTCAACTATAGAGTACGGAAAACAGGGTCTCTTCAAATTGGTTCCAGACTCCATAGTTAAGACACCTGAGTTGGCACCATGGCTCAATGGTGGAAGAGTAGTCGTAGCTACAGTCTTGATACTTGGATTTATCCAGGCTTACAAGACAATCAAAGACAAATATGGTGTTGAACTTGAGAGCGGTCAAGTTTCAATAAGAAAGTAAGGAGGGAATATTATGTCAGCTGGAGCATTAGGTTTTATGGTATTGGCTTGGGGTACTATACTGGCAGCAGTAGTTATTTCCCTCAGCGCATTACTTAAACACAGCAAGAACTAAAAAAATAAACCCCCACTCCAAAGGTGGGGGTTTTTTTGGAGGTAACACATGGAAAAAGACCTGGTAGTAGTACTGGAAGAATTGAATAAGAAATTAAACAAGGCATATTTGGGAAAGAAAAAAGAAAAATTTGAAAAAAAGATAATCGGACTTATTGATATTTATAAAAATCAGGAGATTCCAGAAGCCCTTGAAGAAACCTATGACAGCCTCATAAAAAAGGGCAGGGAGCTTATGAAGGAATCCAATATAAAGCAGGAAAAAAAGGTGGATTACTACCTGAGGTATTGTGGAGCTGCCTTGTATGATTTCAAGGATGATTTACAGCCTTTGAACACCATAATGAAGGCCTTCCTCTTGACTGCTGCTTTGTTTTTTGTACTGGCACCGCAATACTTTTCGTTTGTTTTACCCATCGTATTCATATTACCGGTATTTTTGGGCTTGAGAGGTATAAGGAAGCGGGTGCTTAACGGTCTTATAATGGGGACACTGGTTGTGCCAATGGCCATACTGGTTGCAATGGTTTGGATCAGAAATGCGGTTTTGACCATTTCTACAGGTACCTTTGGAGATTTTATCAACCAGCTGGCACAATCTTACGGATTTTCCTTCGAGTTTTCCAAGAATCTAGCCATTGCATGCATAATGCTGAGTATTGTAATGCTGGCAAGTTCGATCACCCTACTCTATAATGCCATAAAGCACAGGAGCATGTTTCTATAGTATATAATACTTGCTGTACAGCTGCAGTCATGCAGCTAAGTGCAAGAGAGTATAAAAGAAGCTGTCGGCTAAGCCGACAGCTTTATTTTTGCATCCCGTTGATCAGGTTTTCATCAGGTGTGACATATACAGTAGAGTTGTTCTCATAGATAACCATCCCCGGCTTTGCACCGTTGGGTTTCTTGACATTTTTCCTCCTGGTGTAATCCACAGGGACCTTGGAGGACATCCTGCCCTTGCTGTAAAAGGCAGCAAGATTTGCCGCTTCCAAAATGGTTGCATCATCTAATTCTTTACCTTCAGTCTTTATTATCACATGTGAGCCTGGTATATCCTTTGTATGAAACCACATGTCCTGGTTGACTGCGAATTTGAGCGTCAGGTAATCGTTCTGGACATTGTTCTTGCCCACATATATCTCAAATCCGGCTGAGGATATGAAACGCATTGGCTTTGATGCCTTGGCCTTTTTGTTCCCGGAAGCCCTCCTGGATCTGATATATCCCTGTTCAGCCAGTTCATTTCTTATCTCTTCCAGTTCAAGCTCTTCGGTACATTTATCTAGGTTGTCCAGCTGTGCTTCCAGGTACATTATCTCTAGTCTGTTCTCTTCCATCTGATGATTGATCTTGATAAGAGCATTTTTGGATTTATTGTATTGTTTGTAATACCTCTGGGCATTGGCTGAGGGTGAAAGCCTTGAATCCAAGGGTATCTCAACATACTCAGCCTCAGGTGAGTAATAGTTCTGCAACTTCGCTATTTCCTCACCCTTCTGGAGGAAATAGATATTGGACATTAAAAGGTCGCCGTAAATTTTATACTTCTCAGAATCTGCCGCATCCCTAAGTTCGTCACCGAGGACCTCCAGCTTCTTGAAGCAGCGGTCCAGCCTATTGGTAATGATCTTGTGTATGTCGCCGGACTTTTGTTTGATCCTGTCCTTTGAATCCTTATCATGATAGAATCTTTCAACTGCTTCACTCATGCTTACAAATTCCTGTTTTTCACTGTTTCTGTATATATCCAGCGGGATACAGGAGAAATCGGCAGCTTTACCATCCCGGTACACTATGTACGGCGCAAAGTCAGAAGCCAGGATAGTCTTCCTGAAGCTGTCAAAGGAAGCATAGAGTTTTTCCAGCAGCCCATTACTGCATTGCTTCAGATCGGTATCAGGATCCATGCCGGCATTTTGGCATATGTCCCTTGCAACTACTGGGCTGACTCCGTTATATGAATTCATTATATACTTTTCAGCCTTTGTGCTCCCGGGCAATCTTTCGATACCTCCCAGGAAGGCTTCCTTCAGAGCAGTAAGAGGATCGCTTTTTTCACCGGAGGGTGGATACTCATACTCCCTTCCGGGTAATATCTCACGGACGCTGCTTATTTCAAAGCTTACCCTCTTTATACTGTCGATGACCTTACTGGTGGGCTTGTCAATGAATATGATATTGCTATGGCGTCCCATTATCTCGGCTATGAGAGTTTTGTGAGTACTATAGCCCAGTTCATCAAAGGAATCGATGTCTATTTCAATTATTCTTTCAAAATCAGGCTGACTTACTTTTACTATACGACCTCCCATAAGGTGCTTCCTCAGCAGCATGCAGAAAGAAGGAGGAACTGATGGGTTCGATTTGTTCTCCTCCGTGAGGTGTACCCGAGGGTAAGTGGAGCTGGCGCTCAGAAGCAGCTTGCAGGTATCCTTGTAGCTTCTTACCGATATGATCAATTCATCCTTTTCCGGCTGATATATCTTGTCGATTTTCCCATTTACCAGCTTATTGTTGAGCTCATGGACTATAGAGTTGACCACTGAACCGTCAAATGGCATCTTGTGCACCTCCTATGGTTAGAATCCTTTTATAGTATAGCACTTAATAGGTTTTTTTACTATAATCACAAACGCGTAACCCTCAACCCTTATGTCGTACTCTTCCTATACTGCGAAACACTGTAGGCGATAATCAATGAATTAACCAGTAAATCGGAGATATATCAAGGAAATCAAAATAATTTAACCCAATATATGTTTAATAATACATTTATATGTTATAATAAATGCTATTAAGGAAATAAACCCTCACGGGTTTATCTTTCATGCATTTATTGAAACGGTGTGAAGCAATCCGATTAGCGGATTGCACTTATGTTATAATAAATGCTATTAAGGAAATAAAACCTACGGTTTTATTTTCATGCATTTATTGAAACGGTGTGAAGCAATCCGATAGGCGGATTGCACCTATGTTATAATAATGCTATTAAGAAAATAAACCCTTGGTGCAAGAGTAAAATATTGGCTATAAAGCTGTTATAGGAGGCATTAGGTTGAGATTTTACAAGTATCATGGATTGGGCAACGACTTTATACTGGTGGATAATAGGGAAGGCTTCCTAAAGGATGCAGGCCTTATGGCTGAGAAAGTGTGCGACAGGTATTTCGGGATAGGCGCTGATGGTCTTATACTGGCCGAAAAAAGCAGCCGTGCTGATATAAGGATGATAATATATAATTCAGATGGAAGCAGAGCAGAAATGTGCGGCAACGGACTAAGGTGCTTTACCAAATTTGCCTATGAAAAGCTCCAGGTCAAAAGCAATCCTATGGCTGTGGAGACCGATGCGGGAGTGTTATATGCAGTAATGATCCTGAAGGACCAGACTGTTGATGCTGTAAAGGTCAATATGGGAAGGCCTGTTTTTGAGAACAGCAAAATACCATGCTCCTTGAGCGAATGTCCTGTAGTTGCACAGGAGATAAATGTCGGGGGCAAGAGCTACAATATTACGAGCCTGCTTATGGGAGTGCCCCACACAGTAGTTTTTACTGACGATCTAGATGATGAAGCTGTTGTAGAGAACGGAAAAGCACTAGAGAAACATGAGGTTTTTCCCGAAAAGACAAATGCTAACTTTGTAAAAGTCATAAATGACAGTGAGATCCTGCTCAGAACCTGGGAAAGAGGCGCCGGTTATACCTACGCCTGCGGAACGGGTGCCTGTGCCAGCGTGGTTGCGGGCATTATGAACGGGATGTTGCAAAATAATGTTCTAGTTCATTTGAGGGGTGGTGACCTGATGATAAGCTGGCCTGATAAGGGCGATGTTTATATGACGGGACCTGCTGTTGAGGTCTATGAAGGAGACTACATAATTAAGTAATTGCAAAACTTTGTATGGAAGGATGATGAATTTGATAAAGAGCATGACGGGCTTTGGAAGAGGCGAATTCAGTCAGGGCGCAAGTACTTTTTCAGTTGACGTAAGATCAGTCAACCACAGGTACAGCGATATATCTGTCAGAATGCCAAGAGCAATGTCCGTTCTGGAGGAAAAGGTCAGAGAGTTTGTTGCAGAGAAGATAAGCAGAGGTAAGGTGGATGTATATATAAATTACAACACCTTTGGACAGAACTCTCAGGTAAAGCTGGACACAAACCTGGCCAAGGCCTACTATGATTCTCTCATAACACTTAAGGGAATGTTCGAGATCAGAGATGATATCAGCTTGTCGCTGCTTACCCGTTTCCCGGATATAATGGCTCTTGAAACAGCTGAGCAGGATATGGATGAACTGTGGATGATCCTTAAGGAAGCTTTGGAGATCGCTTTCAAGGCCTTGGTAGACATGAGGCAGCGTGAGGGTGAAAGACTCAAGAATGATCTGCTTGAAAAGCTCGTTGGTATAAGGGTGTATGTAGGCAATATCAGGGAAAAGTCAGCCGGACTGGTTGATGAGTACAAAAACAAGATGTATGAGAGAATAAAAGAGTTGACGAAGGATATACCTATTGATGAAAACAGGATATTGACCGAAGTAGCTATATATGCAGATAAGTCAAGCATAGATGAAGAGCTTGTAAGACTTGAAAGCCACATGGAGGAGCTGCGCAAGGCACTTAATTTCAATGGGTCTGTTGGTAAGAAGCTGGATTTTATAATTCAGGAAATGAACAGGGAAGTAAATACAATTGGTTCAAAAATCACAGACCTGGGAATATTGAATAATGTGATCAGTATAAAGACAGAAATTGAGAAAATAAGGGAACAAGTGCAAAATATAGAATAGTTGGAGGTAGGAAATGGGTATCAAACTTATTAATATCGGTTTTGGCAATATTGTATCGGCAAATAGACTGGTTGCAATCGTCAGCCCTGAATCGGCGCCGATAAAGAGGATCATACAGGAAGCAAGGGACAGAGGCATGTTGATTGATGCTACATACGGCAGAAGGACAAGAGCTGTCATAATTACTGACAGTGATCATATCATTCTGTCTGCGGTTCAGCCTGAAACAGTAGCTCACAGGCTTGTAGACCGTGAGGAAGAGGTAGAAGAAGGTATAGCTACAGAGGAATAGAATTCGGAGGGGAATATGAAGAGCAAGGGGCTTCTTATAGTTATTTCAGGACCTTCTGGTGCGGGTAAAGGCACTATATGCAGGGAGCTTCTACGCAGCTACGGTGAAGACCTGGAGCTTTCGGTCTCTGCTACTACCAGACAGCCGAGAGAGGGTGAGCTTGAAGGAATCAACTATTTCTTCAAGGAGAGGTCTGAATTTGTTAAAATGGCTGAGAGTGGGGAATTTATAGAATACGCAAAGGTTCATGACAATTATTACGGTACTCCCAAAAAATATGTCATGGATAAGCTTGATGAAGGAAAAAGTGTTATATTGGAGATAGATGTCCAGGGTGGAATGAAGGTAAGGCATGTATTCGATGAAGCGGTGTTTATTTTCATTATGCCACCGTCCTTTGACGAGCTAAAAAAGAGGATCACAGGCCGCGGCACTGAGACTGCACAGGATATTTGCAAAAGAATGAAAAATGCAGTTGGAGAAATTGCTCATGTTCACAATTATGATTATGTCGTTGTAAATGATGACTTAGAGGAAGCCGCGGCTAAGATTAATTGCATACTCACTGCTGAAAAATGCAAGATCAAGAGATGCAATATAGATTTCGATAATTTTAAGGAGGGATAGGCATGATATATCCTACTTTATCATCACTGCTGGAAAAGGTTGACAGTAAGTACACGCTGGTAGTTGCAGTGTCTAAAAGGGCAAGGCAGCTTGTAGACGGACAGCCTAGGCTTACAAAGGTCGATTCAAACAAACCTGTTACTATTGCAATCAATGAAATCAACGATAACAAGATTATATATGAGAGAAACAAACCTGAGAAGTTTCAGGAAAATGAACAGAGCATGGAAACAGAAGAGTAGGGTGGGTAAAATGCTTAAGGGAAAGAAAATCGTTCTTGGGGTATCCGGAGGTATTGCAGCATACAAGGCTTGTGAGCTGGTCAGTCGTTTGAAGAAGCTTGATGCGGAGATACATGTCATTATGACTGATTCGGCTGCAAAATTTGTTACTCCTCTTACCTTCCAATCCCTATCCCTGAACCAGGTGGTCACGGATATGTTTCAGTCGCCCAAATACTGGGAGATCGAGCATATATCCCTGGCAAAGCTGGCGGATGTGCTGGTGATCGCTCCTGCGACTGCCAACATAATAGGAAAGCTGGCGTCCGGTATAGCCGATGACATGCTTTCCACCACGGTCATGGCTACAAAGGCACAGGTAATTATTGTACCGGCCATGAATACCAACATGTATGAAAATGCTGTTGTTCAAGAGAATATACAGCGGCTGAAGAAGCTTGGTTACATTTTTGTAGAGCCTGGCGAAGGCCGGCTGGCCTGCGGGGATATAGGAAAGGGAAAGATGGCCGAGCCATCAGTCATAGAGGAAGCCATAATTGAGCTGCTTGACCCCAAACAGGATCTTGCAGGCAAAACTGTTCTGGTGACTGCGGGGCCTACACGGGAAGCTATCGACCCCGTAAGGTTCATATCCAACAATTCCACGGGCAAAATGGGGTATGCCATTGCAGAAAGGGCAGCCTCCAGGGGAGCAAAGGTACATTTGGTTTCCGGACCGGTGAATCTGGATACACCTCAGGGAGTTGAGAGATACGATGTCGTGTCTGCAGAGGATATGCTCGGCAAGGTCATGGAGCTTTATGAACGGTGTGATATAATAATCAAGGCAGCAGCTGTTGCAGATTATGCGCCTGAGACCGTGTTCAGCCAAAAGGTCAAGAAGACAGAGGAACAGCTTAGTTTGCAATTGAAGAAGAACCCTGACATACTTTATGAGTTGGGCAAATTGAAAGGTGACAGGATACTAATAGGCTTCGCTATGGAGACTGAGAAGCTTATTGAGAATGCAAAGCAGAAGGTCACCAAGAAAAACCTGGACTTCATTGTAGCCAATGATCTGAATGAAGCAGGGGCAGGCTTTGCCGGAGATACCAACGTAGTAAAGATAATCGACAGGGATGGAAATATAGAGAGCATACCGCTTAAGCTGAAGCACGAGGTCGCGGATATAATTCTCGATAAGGCAAGAGATATAAAGCGTACGTAACGGTACGCTTTTTACATATGGGGGCAAACAAATGGACAATAAACTATTTGCAGAGGTCATTGTAGCAAATAAATGTAAAGAGACTGACCGGACATACAGTTACCTGATCCCCGGGAGCTTTTCTGATGCACTGAAGGTGGGAAGCAGGGTAATTGTGCCCTTCGGCATAGGCAATAAACAGCTTGAAGGCTATGTTGTTGCGATCACCAAGGAGGTAAGCTTCAATGTATCCCGTGTCAAACCGGTAGCCAGGCTTCTGGATGACGAGCCTGTAATGACTCCTGCACTAGTGGAGCTGGCAGCCTGGATGAAGGAAAAGTATCTGAGCTATCATATTGATGCTATCCAGGCAATAGTCCCTTCTCCGGTAAGGACAAAGAGCAGCTATACACTTGAGCTCAAAGAGGACGAAGGGGTATATGAAAAGCTTGGCAGGCTAAATTCCAACAGCATGGTGGAGATAGTGGAATACCTGGAGCAGAACTCCGGAAGTGCAAAGCTGGAAGATGTCAAGGAATATTTCAGTGACCGTAAAATAGACTATTATGTGACAAGACTGATGGAAGCGGGGATAGTGACAAGACATCAGATAATTGGGAATAAGATCGGGAGAAAAACAGAAAAGCTTCTATATCTGAACGAACTGAAGGATATCGTGCTGAAAAAGAATGCAAGCAAGCAGAAGGAAGTGCTTGATCTGCTGGAGACAAATCCCGGTATGAGCCTCACAAGCCTCAGAGAGGCCTGCGGAGACTGCGATTCGGCTGTCAAGGCACTGAAAAGCAAGGGCTATATTAGGATCGAGGAGATAGACGAATATAGAAGCATAGCTTCCAAGGTGTACAGTGAAAAACAGCACAAGCTGTCAGAGGATCAATTGGTAGCCTTGAGCAGGATCAGAGCTTGGTTTTCGCAGGACAAGGATGTATTGCTCCACGGGGTCACGGGCAGCGGCAAGACAGAGGTATATCTGGAGCTAATTGAAGAGTGTCTTGCAGGGGGAAGAGATGCCATAATGTTGGTGCCGGAAATATCCCTGACTCCACAGATGGTTTCCCGTTTCAAGAACAGGTTCGGCGAAAACATTGCCGTAATGCATAGCAGTCTGTCCGAGGGAGAAAAATTCGATGAATGGAGAAAAATAAAGGCTGGCGTTGTGAAGGTTGCTATCGGGGCACGTTCGGCAGTATTTGCTCCCTTTAAAAACCTGGGCATAATAATAATTGACGAGGAACATGAGCATACCTATAAATCAGATATAAGACCAAAGTATCTTACCCGTGAGGTTGCAGAGAAAAGATGCCGGCTGGAGGGTGCACACCTGCTTATGGGCTCGGCAACGCCATCCATTGAAACCTATTACAGGGCAAAGCTTGGAGAATTGGGGCTTGCGGAGCTGCCAAGAAGGGTAAATGGCAGTCCCATGCCGGAGGTTGAAGTAGTGGATATGCGGGAAGAGCTTAATTCGGGTAATAGGACCATATTCAGCAGCAGTCTGACTGAAGCCGTACTGGATACCATGAAAAAAGGAGATCAGATGATACTATTCCTGAACAGAAGGGGTCATTCGACCTTCGTTTCCTGCAGACAGTGCGGTATCGTCATGAAATGCCCCCGTTGCAGTATAAGCCTTACTTACCATATGAAGGATGAAAAGCTGATTTGTCATTACTGTGGATATGAAAGGGATAACCCGAAGGTCTGTCCCAAGTGCAGCAGTGATAAGATCAAATACTTCGGTGTGGGGACACAGAAGCTGGAAAAGGAGTTTCAGAGGAAGTTCTCTGTAAAGGATGTCCTGAGGATGGATGCAGATACGACTTCCAGGAAGAATTCACATCAGGAGCTGCTGGATAGATTCAGGAGAAAGGAAGCCAATGTGCTGCTCGGTACGCAGATGATTTCCAAGGGCCTGGATTTTCCTGATGTTACGCTTGTAGGAGTAATAGCGGCAGACACCAGCCTCAATTTACCTGATTTCAGGTCTGGGGAACGGACCTTTCAGATGATCGCTCAAGTCGCAGGAAGATCGGGCAGGGCAGAAAAGAAGGGCCGCGTAATAGTTCAGACTTACAGCCCTGAGCATTATAGTATCGAATATGCACAAAATCATGATTACCAGGGCTTTTATGAAAAGGAAATAATGCTTAGAAGAGAGTTGGGTTATCCGCCCTTTTCCAGCCTGGCTAATATAGTTATAAGCGGTACGGTGGAAAATGAAGTAATAAAATATGCCAATGAGATCAGCATGATGCTGGAGAAAAGTATCTCCGGCCATCCGGGCGTGGAAAAGCTAGGCCCGGCTGCTGCGGCGATATCAAGAATAAAAAACCGCTTCAGGTGGCAAATAGTAATCAAGAGTGAGCTGGAGGAGACCTTGAGGGAGGTACTCTCCGATCTTGGTGACCGTTGCGGTGAAGGCCAGCCCAATGTAAGCATAAATCTGGATTTGAATCCACAAAGTATGTTATAGTAAATAGTATAAGAAGAAATTTGTGCTGGTTACGAGTTACGGGTTACGAGTTACGCGTGCTTGGGCATGGCTTCGAAGAGCCTTCTTAAAACACGAAACACGCAACGCGCAACGCGTAACGGGTGTTATATTAGGAGGATATATATGGCAGTCAGAGAGATCAGAAAAGATGGGGATGAAGTTTTAAGAAAGGTATGCAGGAAGGTCGATGTAATTGACGATAGAATACTGACGCTTCTTGATGATATGAAGGAAACAATGTACAAGGCTGAGGGGGTTGGACTTGCAGCCTCACAGGTCGGAGTACTGAGAAGAGTAGTGGTAATAGATATAGGGGATGGCCCGATAGAGCTTATTAACCCGGTCATAGTATATGAAAGCGGTGAACAACTGGAAGAAGAGGGCTGCCTCAGCGTACCCGGAATAAGGGGGCAGGTGAAGAGGCCTGCCAAGGTCATAGTAAGGGCAATGAACAGAAAAGGTGAAACCTTTGAGCTTGAGGGTGAAGAGCTTTTGGCAATAGCCTGCTGCCATGAGATAGACCACTTGAATGGGGTGCTTTTTACCGATAAGGCAATCAATAAGGTCACTGATTAATGCATTGAAAAGGATGGACAGTGGATGAGAATAGTTTTTATGGGTACACCCGATTTTGCAGTCCCCTGCCTGAAGGTGTTGCTGGAGAACGAGCATGATATAGCTGCTGTTGTGACCCAGCCGGACAGGGCAAAGGGGAGGGGAAAGAAGCTTGCCCCGCCTCCGGTCAAGGTGCTGGCGGAGGAGGCAGGTATACCGGTATACCAGCCGGAAAAGATAAAGACACCGGAGTTTGTACAGATACTCAGAGAGCTGAAGCCGGATGTGATGATAGTAGTAGCTTTCGGACAGCTACTTTCACAGGAGATACTTGATATACCACCATTGGGCTGTATAAATGTCCATGCTTCACTTCTGCCCAAATACAGAGGTGCTGCACCGATAAACTGGTGCATAATAAATGGAGAGCATACCACCGGTGTTACAACAATGTATATGGATAAGGGCCTCGATACAGGGGACATGATATTAAAAAAAGAGATAGACATTCTGGAGAAAGAGACTGCAGGCGAGCTGCACGACAGGCTT
>CAZNMO010000062.1:14953-22329 GCA_964574195.1 uncultured Clostridiaceae bacterium
CAGGCTTATGCTATTAGGGGCGGAAGTGCTACTGGAAACCATGGTATCACTCCAGGCCGGAACGATCCATAGGGTCCCACAGGAGGAAAGCAAAGCTACCTATGCTCCAATAATGAACAAGTCTCTGGGCAGGATAGACTGGTCCAAATCTGCAAATTACATAAACAACCTGATAAGAGGAACATATCCATGGCCTGGCGCTTTCTCCACTTATGAGGGAAAGGTATTCAAACTTTTCAGTGCAGAGACGGCAGGTGAAGATGAAGGTAATGAATGCTCAGGCTGTATAAGCCGGGTCTCAGAGGACAGCATCACAGTAAGCTGCGGTACAGGCAGCCTGAGAATAAAAGAGCTGCAATTTGAAAATGAAAAACGAATGGATGTGGAAGCATACCTCAGAGGACATGAAATCAAGGTTGGTGCCATACTTGGGGAATAACAAGCTTATGTACACATCTAATGAGTAAATTAAAAATATGGAGGAAATGATCATGTATTACGGTTATGGTTTTGATCCTACTATGATACTTCTGATACCGGCAATGCTGCTGGCAGGATATGCACAATCCAAGGTCAGCTCCACCTACAACAAATACCAGAGGGTGGGGAACAGCTATGGATTCACAGGCTATGACGTTGCCAGGAAGCTGCTGGATATCAATGGCCTTCACAATATACCAATAGAGAGGATCGGTGGAAGGCTTTCAGACCATTACGATCCGGGCAAAAAAGTGCTGAGGCTGTCGCAGGATGTATACAATGGCAGTTCTCTTGCTTCAGTAGGCATTGCAGCGCATGAATGCGGGCACGCCATTCAGCATTCAGAGGGGTATGCCCCGCTTGTCATTAGAAATCTAATAGCACCCGTTGCCTCTATAGGCTCACAGGCCTCATGGCTGTTCATAATCGCGGGGCTTGTTTTAAGCTGGGTAAATCTTATTGATATAGGGATATTACTCTTCTCACTGGCTGTAGTTTTTCAGGTCATAACACTGCCGGTGGAGTTCAATGCAAGCAACAGGGCTGTAGCTCTACTGGAAAGCAATGGTCTTGTGCCCTCCGGTGAAATAGGTCCGGCCAGAGAAGTGCTGAGGGCTGCGGCACTTACTTATGTTGCTGCTGCTTTTTCAGCTGTAATGCAGCTTGTAAGGCTTTTTCTATTAAGAGGAAGAAGAGATTAAGACAGTATAATGAAGCTACAGGTAAGTATAATACTATCTGTAGCTTTTGAATTGGGAGATAGCGTATGAAAAAACTAGATAGTGCAAGAGATGCCGCGGTCAAAACAATATATAGAGTTCTCAGGGAAGGCGGCTATTCCAATATAGCGGTAAAGCAGGAGCTTGATGGGGGAAGCCTCGGGAGACTTGATAAAGCCCTTGTTACCGAGATCGTGAACGGAACCCTGAGAAACCTTACACGCATAGACTGGATCAAGTCACAGTTTGTTAAGAAGAATAATATTGATCCATGGATAGAAGACATTATCAGATGTGGTATATATCAGATAGTATTTCTGGACAGGGTGCCGGATTCGGCAGTTTGCAATGAAAGCGCCGAGCTGGCAAGAAACCATGGACACGAAGGTACCGTAAAATTTGTAAACGGTGTACTGAGAAATGTAAGCAGGAGTAAAGACAAGCTGGTGTATCCCGATAGAGACAAGGAATACATAAAATACCTGTCAATTTTCTATTCTCATCCTCAGTGGATGGTGAGGAACTGGATAAGAGATTATGGCAATGTATTTACCGAGGAGCTGCTTAAGGCCAATAATGAGGTACCCCCCTTTACGATCAGGTGCAACAGCCTGAAGAATGACAGGCAGGGGCTTATGCATATACTTGCAGAGGAAGGCATAGAATGCAGCGAGGGAAGTTTGAACCCTGAGGCTATCAGCATAAGAGGCACCTCAGCCATTGAAGGAAAGCCTTCTTTTCAGAAGGGATACTATCAGGTTCAGGACGAAAGCTCAATGCTGGTGGCACATGTGGTAGACCCAAAGCCAGGGGAAATGGTACTGGACATATGCAGTGCTCCAGGGGGGAAAACCACTCATATGGCTGAGTTGATGGAGAACAAGGGAGTGGTTGTGGCCAGAGATGTACATTCCCATAAGCTCAAGCTGGTGGAGGAAAATTGCAGAAGGCTGGGAATAACCAATGTCAAGACAGAGCTTTTCAATGCCAGAGAGCTTGACAGGAATTCGGAGGGACAATTTGACAGAGTATTGCTGGATGCACCCTGCAGCGGGCTTGGAGTAATAAGAAGGAAGCCGGATCTCAGATGGAAGAAGGAGCCAGATAACTTCCAGGAGCTTTCAGCTCTGCAGAAGGAGATGCTGGGGCTGGCTTCCAGGTATGTGAAGCCGGGAGGCTTCTTGGTATACAGCACCTGCACGATAAACAAAACTGAAAACATAAAGGTCATAGAGGATTTTCTGGCCAACAATCCGGAATTTCAGCTGGTAAGCCTGAAAGGGCTGATACCTGATAGCCTTATAGGGAAAAAGGCAGGAGATGGCTATTTGGAGCTTTTCCCCAATACCCATGGAACAGATGGATTCTTTATTGCAAAAATAGGAAAGAGGTAATTTTTAGCATGCAAAACAAAAGAAACATAAAAGACCTGAGTTACGAGCAACTGGAGGAATACATGGAGGAAAACAAGCTTCCGAAGTTCAGGGCAGGGCAGATTTTTGAATGGATATATAAAGATGTTGATTCCTTTGAGGCTATGACTAATCTTCCAAAGAATCTCATCGAACAGCTTGACAAGGATTTTTTTATAGGAAGGGCATGGGTTGTAGCAAAACAGGTTTCCAAGACTGATGATACCAGGAAATACCTGCTTTGCTTCGCAGATGGAAATGCGGTGGAATGTGTACTTATGGACTACAGCTACGGCAAGACCATATGCATTTCGACCCAGATCGGCTGCCGTATGAATTGCGAATTTTGTGCTTCAACTGTCGGAGGCCTTGTAAGATCATTATCAAGCGGCGAAATGCTTGAGGAGGTAATGGCCATATCCAGGGATATAGGAGAGCGGATAGGAAATATCGTCCTGATGGGCACAGGAGAGCCCTTTGACAACTATGAGCAGGTAGTAAAATTTATCAAGATGATAAACCACCCCAAAGGCTTGAATATCGGTCAGAGGCATATAACACTGTCCACTTCCGGTATTGTTCCCAAAATATACGAGTTCGCGGATGAAAAACTGCAGTGCACACTGGCCATATCGCTCCACGCTGCTGATGATGAGGAGAGAAGCAGGATAATGCCGGTGAACAGGAAATACAATATCGAAAAGCTGATGGAGGCCTGCAGGTATTATATCAATTTGACCAATAAGCGGATAACCTTCGAGTATGCCCTAATAAAAGATGTAAATGACGGTGCAAAGGATGCCCATAAATTGGGAACACTTTTGAAAGGGATGCTTTGCCATGTCAATTTGATTCCTGTTAACACAGTTGAGGGAAAAGAGTTTACAAAAGCGTCAAAAGAAAGGGTAAATGCCTTTAAGAATGCTTTGGAGGGCTTTGGCGTTGAGACGACTGTGAGGCGGGAGCTGGGCAGCGATATCGATGCAGCATGTGGTCAGCTGCGGCAGAAACACATAAATCAGTCTCGTGACGAACAATAGCGAAACTCTCAATAAAATTAATAATTTTAAAGGGTTTTTACATAATATGTCGAAATTATTTTCTGTACATTTGTCAATGTAATTTGCGGCGACATACACTAATGTAGATTTTTTCGCCGCAAAGGAAATGATGGTAGCACAAATCTGTTTCAGCGAAGCTCAAGCAGATTTTGCCAAGCGTTAAAGGTTTGAGGTGATTGGATGAGGTCAATGGGAAGGACAGACATCGGACTTGTCAGGAAGGTCAATGAGGACAGCTTTTTGTGTGAAAAGCTGGAAGGTATTGAAAACACATATTTGTATATAGTTGCCGACGGTATGGGAGGTCATAATGCCGGTGAGGTCGCAAGCTCCATGGCAGTGCAGGAAGTGGCCCACCATATAAAAGAGAACCTTGAGACCATGGGGCATAGTGAAAGGGATATCCTGGACCTTGTAAGGAATTCCATGCTCTATGCCAATGATAAGGTTTACAAGACATCAATTATTAAAAGCAATTGTCTGGGTATGGGTACCACATTATCAATGGTGCTGATAAAAGACGGCATCGCTTATATAGGGCATGTAGGCGACAGCAGGATATATCTTGTTAGGGAAAATCAGATAAAGAAGCTGACGGAGGATCATTCCCTGGTAGCAGAATTGGTCAAATCAGGCTCGATCAAGCCGGAGGAAGCAGATAGCCACCCTCAGAAGAATGTAATAACCAGGGCTCTTGGTACCGAATATAGCCTTGATCCTGATGTATTCCTGGAAAATATTCAGGATGGGGATATCATGCTTATTTGCTCGGATGGGTTGACAAATGCGGTCAAAGAAGAAAATATGGTTCACATATTGGTGGACAACACTGATTTGAACGAGGCTTGCGGGCTCCTGATAGAAAAAGCCAAAGAAAACGGAGGCTTTGACAACATAACAGTAGTAGTTATCCAGATGTGTAAAGGCGGTGACTATAGTGATAGGTAAGGTATTGGGAGACAGATATGAGATAATCGAGAAAATCGGTGGCGGCGGAATGGCCTTGGTATATAAAGCCAGATGCAGGCTGTTGAATAGATTTGTTGCAATAAAAGTATTGAGACCGGAATTTACAGAGGATGAGGAATTTGTCAAGAAATTCAGGCGGGAAGCTCAATCGGCAGCCAGCCTGTCACATCCCAACATAGTTGGTATATATGATGTTGGAACTGAGAACAACAACTATTATATAGTAATGGAATATATAAAAGGGCAGACCCTTAAGGAGCTTATAAAGGGCAAAGGAACTCTTGGGGTGGAATACGCGACCAATATAGCGATCCAAATCTGCTATGCCCTGGACCACGCACATAAAAATCACATAGTGCACAGGGATATAAAATCACATAATATCCTTATACGTGAGGATAATTCAGTCAAGGTCACTGATTTTGGGATCGCCAGGGCTGTATCCTCCAGCACCATTACCAACACAGGAAATGTAATAGGCTCAGTGCATTATTTCTCACCAGAGCAGGCAAGAGGCGGATACACCGATGAAAAGTCGGACATATATTCACTTGGAATAGTTATGTATGAAATGCTTACCGGAAGACTTCCCTTTGAGGGGGAATCACCGATAGCGGTAGCTTTGAAGCACATACAGGAGGAACCGGTTCCTCCGTCCAAGATCGTCCCAAGGATACCGAAGGCAGTAGAGGCCATTCTGTTGAAATGTATGGAGAAAGAGGTATCAAAGCGTTATAGCAGCGCAGCAGAGATAATCAACGACCTTAGGCAGTCTCTTGTAATGCCTAATGGAGATTTTGTCAAGAAAAACAAGTTTACTGATGAAAGCACAAGGGTGCTTGAGCCTATAAAGATAATCGACAAGGATGTAGCGGATATTCCCAGTGAGGAGAACGTAAGAAACGAGGTCAAGGAAGGAAAGCTCATCATTGATGATTATAATATAGAGGCCATACCTTCAATGCAGTCGACGGACGAACAATCAGGTGCAAAGAAGAAAAAGAATATCGGCATACTAGCTGCCGCCATTGTTGGAGGTTTGCTCCTGGCACTGCTAGTGGGCGGAGGAATACTTTTCGTAAACAGCCTGTTTGCAGTAAAAGAAGTTGATGTACCGGATATAATGGGTATGAATGAAAACGAAGCCAGAGAAAAGCTGGAGGCTATTAGTCTTATATTGGAAGTAACAGAAAGAGTCCACAACAAGGATGTTGCCGAAGGTGACATTATAAGCCAGAATCCCAAGGCATATGAAAAAAACAAGATAACAAACCCTGTGAGAGTAGTTGTTAGTAAAGGGCCAAGAAAGGTTGCAGTCCCGAACCTTGTAGGAGAAAGCTATGACAAGGTCAAGATGATACTTGAGAGGGAAGGCCTTGCCGAAGGAAAATTCGACCAGGAGTATGACGAATATCCAAATGGCTTTGTTATAAACCAGAGTGTACCTGCGGGGATCAGTGTGGATGAAGGTACTGCCATCGATTATGTTATAAGCATCGGGCCTGAGAAATTTGTAATGCCTACTTATATAGGTGCGGCAATTGAAGATGTAAAAACCGACCTTATTGTAAAGGACCTTATTTTAGGCAATGTTACTTATGAGAGTGTCGAGGGGAAAGCTCCGGACACAGTGTTGGAGCAGAGCATCAACCCCGGTACTGAGGTCACAAGGAAAAGTGTTGTGGATTTTGTTGTAAACAAGAAAAACGAAGAGCCTGTTTCCTCCAAGTTCAAGCTGATAATCCCGCTGCCCAAGGAGCTTGAAAGCATGAAAGTAACGGTATATATGGTTCAGAATGAAACCAGCACCAAGATCCATGAAGGTGTACACAAACCTTCGGAGGGATCTTTGGAAATACCGGTAAGCGGTGAGGGAAAGGTTACATTTGAGGCGTATATCAACGACAGCTTGTACAAGAGCGTAGAGCACAGCTTCTAAAGCAAATCTGTATACCCTTTGAAGGAATCACTCCTGCAAGGGGTATAATATCAATACGGTGTATTTTATCTATTTTGCGGCGGATATACGCATTATGATTTGCGACGAATGGACACTAATGTAGATTTGTTCGTCGCAAATGAAAACTAAGGTAGCACAAATCTGTTTCAGCGAAGCTTAAACAGATTTTGTATAATCATGTGCTTATTGAAATAAGGAGGATGCTTATGCATAAGGGTGTTATAGTAAAGGGCATTGGCGGCTTTTACTATGTCGACACTGGTAAGGATATATATGAGTGTCGCGCCAGGGGAAAATTCAGGATCCAGAACATAACACCCTTGATCGGGGACCACGTGGAGATCGACGGGGACGAAAACAGCCTAAAGGGCTATATAATCAATATTCTTGAGAGAAAAAACCAGCTTATTCGTCCGACAGTTGCAAATATAAATCAGGCTATAATCGTCTTTGCGGCAAAAAGACCTGACATAAACATGGTACTGATGCAAAAGTTCCTTGTCTATGCCCAGTATAAGAAGCTGGATATAGTGGTATGCATCAATAAGGTGGATCTGGATGAGGAGGGGGAAAGCCAGAAGGTGGTTGAAATGCTGGAGAGCATACCCTATAAGGTCATTCGGACCAGTGTAAAGGCGGACCTGGGAGTAGAGCAGCTGGCAGAAGTCCTGAAAGACAGGACCTCGGTCTTTGCCGGACCTTCGGGAGCGGGCAAGTCATCACTGCTTAACCGTATAATGCCGGGGTTGGAGCTAAAAACAGGAGACCTGAGCAA
>CAZNMO010000063.1:0-22314 GCA_964574195.1 uncultured Clostridiaceae bacterium
TCCTTCTTCCTCCAGCCGTAGGTAAGCTCCATTCCGGTCTCCATCACCGGCTCCACCGATGCAATGTGGTCCATGCTGCGTATATAGCTCAGCTCATCAGCATTCATCATATCTGTAAGCGTCAGCTTTATATGAAATTTCTGTATTTCATTGAATTGCAGTACGATCAGACTATCCATGGAATCCTTCATTCCCAGTGCTACCAGCAGCAGTACCATGGAGAATATAATGCCTACGGAGGCCATGGCAGACCGTTTCTTATACCTGAAGATATTCCGCAGAATTATCTTCCAGCTGAAATTTATCCTTTTCCAGAACTGCCGGAAATTCTCAAGAAACATCCTTTTTCCATATGCAGGAGGCTTTGGCCTCATGGACAGGGCAGGCACCAGATACAGCTCTCTTCTGCAGGCGTTATAGCCTGCCATTATGCAGAAAAAAAGTGCCAGCAGGGCAGCAGGCAGCACTATCGCCGCCTTGGGCTCCGCCTTCCCAGTGGGAAGATCATACAACAGGTTGAATATTTTAAGCAGCTCTTCGCTAATAAAAAATACTCCTGTCCAGGCACCTAATATGCTTCCCAGCACCCCTATCAACAGAGGATAGGTCTGATAATGGAGCATAATATCCAGATTGCCATAGCCCAAGGCCTTGAGCACTCCCATCTGGGTACGCTGGTTCTCTATCATCCTTGTCATTGTAATATATATTATCACCGCAGATGCAATGAAAAAGAGCAATGGAAAAACTGCCGACAATGATTTCAAGGCCTTTACATCGGTACTGAACATGCTGTAGCTGATCTGATCCTTTTTTTCCACTATCCCGCTCAAGCCATACTGATTCAGTATCCTTCGCATTTCCTTCTTGACCTCTTTGATATCTCCATCAGGCTCCAGCAGTACACTTATATCATTGACCGAGCCTTTAAAATCCAGTGCAGACTGGATATATGACTTTTTCACATATACTATTCCGAAGCTTTCAGGGTCGGGTATCAGCTGGCCCACATCCCTGACTTCATAGGTATACTCTGGGCTCTTGGCGGTGCCCACTATCCTCAGCTTTATCTTATCTCCATTTATTACGGGCTCTATGGTCTGACCGAAGGCAAGGTGGTTGGCCTTGAAAAAATCCTCGGAAACAATGCATTGATTTGCAGCATCGGGACTGAAATAGCTTCCGGATTTCAGTTGTATATCGTTTACTATGTCCCTTTTACTGTCCGGCATGGAAATCAGCCTTACCATGGCGTCCTTCTTTCCCATATCGATCCTAACGTCCTTCTGTATACGGCCGTTTACCATATCCACGCCGGGGATCTCCTCTATCCTTTTTATCACGCCCTCAGGAGCACGATATACCGTTCCCCAAAGGTCAGCGAGCCTATACTCCTTGAAATATCCATAGCCTGCACCTTCCAGGCCTTCCAGAGCGGAGTTCAGGCCTGTATAGAACATGACACCTATGATCACCACCGCCAGGACAGATATGAACTGCCCTTTTGCCTCTCCCATATCCCTGTAAAATTTTTTCAAGAATATCCACATTACCATTCAATCCTTTCAATAGGTATGGGGTTTTCATTGAATTCCACAGCTTCCACCTTGCCGTTCTTTATCCGGACCACCTTGTCAGCCATCTGTGCTATTGGGCTGTTGTGGGTTATGATCATCACTGTCTTTTTAAACTGACGGTTGACATCCCTGAGCAGTTTGAGGATAGCCTTTCCCGTCATGTAATCCAGGGCTCCTGTGGGTTCGTCACAAAGGAGCAGTGTCGGATTCTTTGCCACAGCCCTGGCTATGGATACTCTCTGCTGTTCTCCTCCCGAAAGCTGGGCGGGAAAGTTGGACATCCTTTCATCCAGTCCTACTTCCCTGAGTATCGATACCGGATCAAGAGGGTCATCACATATCTGTGCTGCTATCTCAACATTTTCCAGGACAGTGAGGTTGGGCATCAGGTTATAGAACTGGAATACAAAGCCTACATGCTTTCTTCTGTACATAGTAAGCTCATTCTGGTTGAACCTGGCTATGTCTTTCCCGTTTACCCATACCTCTCCGGAGGTGGGAAAATCCATCCCTCCCAAGATGTTAAGCACCGTGCTTTTGCCGGCTCCGCTAGGCCCCAGGACAACTACCAGCTCACCTTCATCAACTTCGAAGGAGATCCCGTCAGCCGCCCTGATCTTCACCTCTCCCATTGTATATTCCTTCACTATATCCTTTATTGTTATTATTGACCCCATAGTTAACCTCCTCACATAAAATGCGTCTCATGCCGCATTTTAAACTAAACTTTCCTACACAAACAAAATTAATGACCACATGGTCATTATATAACAAATTTAACCAGCAGTCAATGACCACATGGTCATTTTCATGGCAAAAAAATTTTTTTTGCATACTGGCAGAATGATACGACGTATTACGTTGCGGGTTACGCGTTACGCGTCGCGCGTGGAACGGACTGGCTAGGCTTCGAAGCCCGGCTTGAATACGCGAAACACGAAACGGGACCACATAGAAGTGACCCTGTGCTCGCATCGCGGAACGGAAAAATGCGACAACGTCGCATTTTTCCTATACTATACAACAGCTTATGGCTTACCCCCATATTCCAGCAGCTCGGATACAGTCACAAGCCGGTAGCCCTTTTCCTTCAGGGCTGAAGCTATGATTTTTATGGCTTCCAGCGAGCCACGCTTCTCATTGTCATACATCACATGGAGCAGTACTATGGAACCCGGTTTGATATTATCAGCCACATACTCTGTGATCTTCTCAGGGCTTGAGGCCAATTCCGGGTATGAGTCCGGCTCCATGCTCCACATTATCGTCTTCCTGTCATTCCTGCTGAGGTAATACGGCAGCAGCAGAAGCTTCTTACCGTTAGGCGGCCTGAAATGGATATCCCCGCTGTAGCCTGCTTCTCTTATGAGCTTGTCGGTATCCTCGAGCTCCTTTTTTATATATGAGTAGCCTTTGAATACCATTCTTCTGTGTGAGTATGTGTGGTTTCCGATTTCGTGGCCAGCTTCGGCTATTTTTCTTGCATTATCAGGGTTTTCGGCGATACTGCCTCCGTTCAGGAAAAAGGTCGCCTTTATGTCACTTTCCTTCAGTACCCTTAGTATCTCGTCGGTTTTATCAGTAGGCCCGTCATCAAAGGTAAGTGCGACCACCTTCTCCCCGGTATCCACTTGGGAAACCAACCCTCCGAAAAATTGAAAGCTGCGCAGGTTCATTATTTTGAAGAGCAGCGCTCCTGTAAGCAACAATGCGACTGCTACAATTGCTATAGCGATCATCCTTTTCTTCATCTGTTTCCTCCCTTAGTTGTCATTCACTACGAGCCCCAAAAGCCTTGAAAACTGTACTGCTTGAACTGGAGATACGATGGCTCCCTTCAGATTCTCCGATTGTACTCCCATACCTTCTGTATTGCAGCTGCAGAGGTCGATTCCGGACAGACTGGTTCCGGACACCTGGCTCAGGCATAAGCTGCATTCAATGAATTTTACCTTTTCCAGGCTGCTGTTTTGAAAATTACTGTTGTCAAAAATGCTATCCTTCAACATAACCTTTTTCAGCCGGACATAGCTGATAAGAGCAAACTTCCCATTGCAGCCTTGTATGCTTACATTCTGAAGGGTTGCATCGCTCAGGTTCAGTCCCACAAGCTTACAATTTATAAATTCTGTCCTATGTATTATTGCCCCGCTCAGATCCGCATTGGACAAATCACAGTTTTCAAACCGCACATCAGTGAACTCTGCCTGCTTCAGTACAACGGCGTTGAGCTCCACATTGCAGAAGCTTATTCCCTCAAAGCATACATGATCGGCTGCAAAGCCCCTGATGGAGCAGTCCCGTATGCAGCCATCACTGAAGCTGTCTTCATCTTGGATATTAGAGATATTTATGTGATTATCTTCAATATTCTGTATGAGTTTGGGCATTTCTATCTTGAAATCAGCCTGTTTGCTGTTCATACCACCAGCTCCTTTGTATCATCAATAAAAACGGAAGGACTTTCCCGAAAAAGGGAACAATTCTAATCCTGCAAGTATGAATAAAGCCGCCAGGCTTTCTGCCAGACCCGCAGCAAAGAAGATAACATGCAAGAAATGGACCGATTCCATTATATAACACTGGATCACTATCCATGCCATCAATACGCAGCCCGCTCCTCCGCTTATATAAGGATGAAGCCTCAGCTTCCGCCTCACCGCGGCATATGAAAAAAGATGTCCCAACCCAATTGTCGAGAATAGAAATAGCCCCGGGACCAGAAAGCTTGTAAACGGCCCCTTCTTCAGCACCTCCACAGGCATTCCGAATAAGGTCCCGTAAGGATCTATTACTGCAAGAGCCCCGCCAAAAAGCGCCCCTATACCTACTACCAGATGAATGATTGCCAAAGACGCATATGTTTTTCTCATACTACCTCTTCTTTCTTTTTTGCCATAGCAATAGCTTCAAAGTATTTAACAAACAGAGTATATATCTGAAAACTCTATCTGGATCCTTTCAACGTGATCATGCTTCTCCTGTGTAGTATACAGACACTCTTCCGCTGAGACTGTTTTTGCCGGTAAGCTTATCGTAAAGACTGTGCCTTTTCCTGGTTCACTATCTACATAAATGCTTCCTTCATGAAGTTCAACGATGGATTTAACAAGGTTTAATCCTATGCCGCTTCCTTCATGCTGTCTTGAAAGTACATTTTCCACCTGGTAGAACCTGTCAAATATTTCCTTCTGTTTATCCTTTGGTATCCCAATTCCCGAATCACTTACCTGAATTACAAGAGAGTCCCCTCTATCATAAATGCCGATGAATATTTTACCACCCTTTTGTGTAAATTTCACAGCATTTGATAGGAGATTCAGCATTATTCTTTCAATTTTTTCTGCGTCACAGGCAATTATTTTCTCTTCGACCTCTGTATCGAAAACAAAATCAATACCCTTGTTTTCGATGTAATCAGATACAGATTGCACAATATCTTCAACAATGCTAACTATGTTGCAATTTGCGAGATGTATTTCAAAGGAACTTGAATCAATCCTTGTCGTGTCGATCAGGTTGTTTATAAGCCTGAGCAGCCTGAAGCAGTTTTGCTTAATTATTGATACATTCCTTTTGACTTTATCCTTATACTCGTAATAATCATCGCTTCTGGTATACATTTCAAGCAGCTGTACTGAGCCTAAAACAACATTCAGAGGTGTTCTGAACTCATGGGATATATTGGAAAAAAATTCTGTTTTCATCTTATCATATTTGACAATTTCGTCAATTATGAGCTTATTTTCATCAAGACTCTGCTTTAGCAGTTCTCTTTCCTTTTTATCTGATATATCCGTTATTACACCTACTATGCCTGCAGGTTCTCCCATGATGTCCCTGAAAACAGCCTTATTTACAAAAACGTTCCTTATACTTCCATCAGCGAAGCTCATTAAGGATTCGTGGGACTTTATTGTCTCGCCGTTCAACAGCTTCTTATCCATTTCACAGTATTCCTTTGCCTGTTCTGCAGGAAAAATATCATAATCGGTTTTCCCTTTCAAATTGCCTTCTTCCATCCCGATTGAGCTTTCGAATGCTGAATTGCACCTGATAAAGTTGAAATTCATATCCTTCAGAAAAATGGGGCTTGGTATTGTATCTATCAAGCTTTGAATCAGCGTCAGCTTTTCATTAAGCTCTTTTTCTACGCATTCTCTTCTTTTGATCTCTTCACTTAACTCTATATTTTTCAATTTCAGGCTATCTATTGACCGCCCAAGATAGTGTGCCGTCAGCCAATACATCAATGTCCCCAAAACCATGGAAGTCATTCCAAATTTATAATCTACATTAATTCTCATAATGAAATCGGCAAATCCAGATATCATCCATAATGCAGCAGTTATCAAGCCATCCTTGTAGCTGAACCAGACGCAACTGACGACAATGAAGATCAATCCTAGAATTCCTTTTACAGATAGGGGTAAAATAGTCACAATGCTTAAAATTGCCATCGAGGCATAATAAAGTATGTATGGTTTTTTCATATTCGCGCGCCCCCTTATATAGATCACTCCATTATTTACATGATACAGCATTTCAAATTGCATTGTACATATGCTTCAACAATTTCCCCCCTATTTTACAGCTTCTGCCTTGCCAGCAACGGGCACGACTTGAAATATCACAGGGGCCCACTCCGTAGGAATCCTGGCAGCAGAAGAAGGCTATAAAGGGATAAATGTTGGAAGAGGCTTCGCGGTTTGTGCTCAGTTATCTGGAGAATAGAGCATTCAAAAAGCCGGCCGCCGCACGCTGCAGCCTGATCCCTCCATGAGGGGCTGCAGCTTATATGTGCGGTGACCGGCACTTTTTACTATTCTGTCCAGAGAGGGATATCAACTGTTACTTTGAAGAGATCTCCATCTATATCTATTTTGAAATTGCCGCCCTGAAGTAAAGTCAGGCTTTGCGCTATCGACAAGCCCAGACCTGAGCCTTCAGTGCTTCTTGAAACGTCTCCTCTCACAAAGCGTTCAGTAAGCTGCTCCGGAGGAATATCCAGCGGAAATGCGGATATGTTCTTTATCGTCAGGGTTCCGTACCTTATGTCGGCAGAAAGATTAACATATATCCTCGACTGCGGCATAGAATACTTTATTGCATTTATAAGCAGGTTATCTATGATCCTCCACATTTGTTTCCCGTCCGCATATACATAGGTGTTCTTCTCTTCGGCATTTATCCGCAAATCCAGTCCCGCCTCACCAATTTTCTCCTCATATTCCCCTACGGCCTGCAGTACCAGCTCATGAAGGTCGACCTTCTCAGCATTTACGGGCAGATTGCCGCTGGAGGCTTTGCTGGCTTCCACCAGGTCCTCTACAAGCTGCTTCAGCCTTGCAGACTTTTCCTCTAGTATATTGATATATTCCTCTGCTTTTTCATTATCAAGCTCCTCCTTTTTAAGCAGGTCAACATAGTTCACTATGGAAGTAAGAGGAGTTTTCAGATCATGGGAAACATTGGTTATCAGTTCTGTCTTCATGCGCTCCCCTTTTACCGCCTCAGCTACAGCCTTTTTCAGTCCTCCCTGTATGTTCTCGATATCCTGTGCCATGCCGGAGAAGGCAACTGATATCTCAGAGCTGTTTATTGCATAGTCAAGGTTTCCTGATGAGATCTCTTTAGCCGCTTTCATTATATGCGATAAGGATCTTAAGGCCTTTGCGGTGAAGTATACTGCAAGACCATTGAAGGCAAGGAAAAGTCCGAATATCAAAGGTATCTGATAACCACTCCTTATATGTGTCCCCATTGCGAACAGTATACCGTTTATCAACCCATAGCCCAGGATAAAGAGTATCACACTACTTTTGAAGAGCCTTCCACCGAAGCATAGCCTTACCAGGTTATATAAGAGAGAATTCCTGAAGATCACTCCCGCCTTAAGCTGCCTTATCATCGACAATACATAGGATATTCCGATAATAGCATCAATGCCCAGCACAACAAACAGTCCCACCCATGCGGCAGTGCTTTCGGAGTTGAAATTATTTGCTGCTACAAGTACGGATATTATAGCCGCAATCAGCACCAACACAGTATGTATATCTGTATATATCCGATCAACATAGGTGAGTTCTACAGCTCCGCCCTTTTCCTTACGTCCTGCAACATAAGCCAGATATGCTGCTGCTAGAACAAGCAATGCAATGGATATGCCCAGCACAGGATAGACATATGCAGAAAGAGCCTTGATCCTTGAATAACTGATGTAATCATCATAGAAAACATCCCCCGGCTTCAGCGGCTCCTGTATCGCGGCATACAGCTCGGAGTTGGCTTCTCTCAGCATATCAACTATATCGTATCTGTAAGAGTACACATTGTACTCTGTTTTCCATTTTGTCCAGCTCGCCTGAACCTTGACAGGCTGTTTTAGAATCAATTCCAACGGCTGCGCCGCGTTGATATTTGTTATTGCTTCTCCCGTGGTGGTATTTCTGATGTAATAAAAGAAGTTTACATTCTCCGATAATCTGTCTGTTAAAAAGTAATAGTGTTCAATATCTGACTCCTTCTCAGCCTTCAGCCTGCCGGAAGCATTTATGTTTTCAACGCTCTTCAGTCCGATATTTGCTTTGACGACATTGTAAAGCATGTTGGAAAAATTGTTTTTGAAGCTCCATGTATCATAATAGCTTTGGGTCCCCATTATTTCCTGGTTGAACATGATAAATGCCCAGCTTCCAAATGCACTTATGAAGCTCAGCCACACAAGCACGACTGCAGTAGCCTTCATGCCCGCAGCATATCTAATATCTCTCGATTTTATATCCAATACCCCACACCACCTTCAAATATTTCGGCTCCTTTGGATTGATCTCTATCTTTTCCCTGATTCGCCTTATATGCACCGCCACTGTGTTTTCCACTGAAAACGAAGGTTCATTCCATACATTCTCATATATCTGCTCTATTGAATACACACGCCCCATGTTCTTCATAAGAAAATGCATTATCCCGTATTCCGTAGCAGTAAGCCTTATGATCTCACCGTCAACACGCAGCTCCTTTGCTTCTTCATCAAGCTCCAGGCCGCCTGTTTTTAAAATGTTGTTTTTTTGCTCCATGCTGCCCAGGCTGGTATATCTCCGCATCTGGGATTTGACCCTTGCCATAAGCTCCATTGAACTGAAAGGCTTTGTCACATAGTCATCCGCGCCGAAGTTCAATCCGGCTATCTTGTCGGTATCCTCAGATTTGGCTGAAAGGATTATTATCGGTATGTTCCTTTTCTCGCGTATCCTGATGGTAGCCGACAGTCCATCCATTTCAGGCATCATCACGTCCATAAGTATAAGATGTATATCATTTTCCGCCAAAGCTTTAAGCGCCTGGCTCCCATTGTATGCCTTAATTACTCCGTAGTTTTCCTGCTTCAGATATATTTCCAATGCGTCTACAATTGCCTTGTCATCATCGCAAACAAGTATATTCAGCTTATCCATAGCTTCTTCCCTCCGGTTTCTTCCCGTAATACTTCATAAAATCACCTGCCTTTGTAAAAATAATAACAGGCAATTTTTACAAAACAACCAACAAAAGTTTTACGACTTTCTTAAGATTCATTATGCCATACAAAATCTATTTAAGCATCGCTGAAACAGATTTATGCTACCTTCGTTTTTATATGCGACGAACAATTCTACATCAGTGTCCATTCGTCACAAATCATAATGTGTTTATTCGCCGCAAATTATATATTATGAAAAAGTATCTGTCAATGGTGGAGGTCATCTCCACCATTGATATAAAATGCACCGGACGGGATCTGTTATCCCTGACCGGTGCATAAAATCCGATATTGCTTGATAGCAAAATGATGCGAAGTAACAAAGAGTGGCAAGCAAAAGATCCTTCGCTATCGCTCAGGATGACACAGGTATATGCTCATACTGGCACTCTCCCGTCATCCTGAGTGAAACGAAGGATCTTATCCTTACATCACATTCTTCCTACATTATACAAACATCAGACTTCAGATATGACTATCCCTATCAGCCCCGGGCCTGTATGTACCACCAATACGGGGCTTATCTGTGTGAATACCGTTTCACCGATATTTTTCAATTCACGGACCCTTTTCAGCAAGCTCAGAGCTTCATCATGGGCATCCCCATGAGCCACAGCTATATTGACCAGCGTTTCCTTCGTCTTTTCCTTAATTATCTCGTACAGTTCATCAATGGAGCGGCTCCGCCCCCTTACCTTTTTATAGCTGTAATAGACCCCATCTTCGTTTATTGAAATGATAGGTTTGATGTTCAGCAGCTCACCTATGGTGCCTTCAACCTTACCGATACGTCCGCCCTTTCTCAGGTACTCCAATGTGCTCACCACATAATAGACCTTTGTTTTCCCAAGTACCGCTTTTATCCTTTTCACTGTCTTTTCAAAGTCATTTGTGGCTTCCAGTTCCTTTGCCCCTTCAATTATGGAAAACCCTGCTCCATAAGTCAGCGACTTTGAGTCAATTATCTCGAATACCAAGCCCTCATAGCTTTCGGCTACATTCCTTATCATATTCATAGTTCCGCTTATCCCGCTGGATATGGTAACCACTATGACATGGGTATAGCCTTCCTGCTTGAGCCTGTCAAAAAGCTCTACCGTATCCTGCGGAGACGGCAATGAAGTGGAAGGTATCTCATCCTTGAATCTTGCATATATTTCCTCCGGAGTAATATCGACCCGGTCCTTATATTCTCCGTTTGAATATATGACCCTGAGCGGTAGGATCCTGATATTGTATTTTTCAATCATCTCGGGTGTCAAATCGCTGGTGGAATCGGAAACAATGACAATCTTGTCCATCACTGCACCCCTCTTTAGTAATATATTACACGAATATTTTTCCTTACTTTATTTAATTTGCAGCGGATATTCGCTAATGTAGATTGTTTCCGCCGCAAAGAAAATCAAGGTAGCACAAATCCGTTTCAGCAGAGCTTAAACAGATTTTGCATATTACTGTTCAATTATACATTATAAGCAATATATTATCCATAAATTTCAGAATATTTATGAAGTTTATTTGTCCACCCTTATGACATAACATACTTTAGAGTTTTGGTGCCTGGCACTTAACTCCTTTGCTTCAAGGAATCCGATCACTCTCTATTACATGCGGGCCAGCCTCTGCTGCTGCCATATAATCGATAAATTCCGACTCGGTTGCCTCACTATATCTGAATGCATTTGATAAAGCATATGAAATAAGGTTCACAGTTACCTTAAGCATATTTCTCCTGTATTGGGTGATATTTTCGAATTCCATAGAGTAGACACAGGCCACCGCAACCATATCGCCTCTATCGATAATTGGCGCTGACATTACCGGCATGAATGGCTGCCATTCGTAATTAACATATATTTCCTTTGTCTTCATCACCAGCTGAAGATCTTCCCTATCCCTGACCCTGAAAATTGCAGGAGGGTTGAATTCTTTCCTGTCGGACTTTGCAGCCAGTATAGCATGATGCTTTGAAACCGACAATGTATATATGGCAACTGTTTGGGACTTCAATACATCTTCAATTACCTGCACTCCATTTGCCAGTACTTCTTTGGGATTCAAGCAGTTTAGCCTTGTTATGATCTGATATACCTTCCCATAGCTGTCTTGTGCGCTTATGATCTGGTCACACAGTTCATCCTTTATCAGCAGCGTTTCTTCATGTATCTTATTCATGAAATCCACCTTCTCATTCAATGCCTGGATTTCCCCATCTCTTTCCTTCAACTCATTTTTCTTTGTATCTATGATATAGCCTGCCACAATACCGGCCAGAAGATAGATGGATAGCTGCAGCAAGCTGTTAGTATCATAGGCAAGCACATAAATATCCCTTCCCCCTTCAATATAGAGGAATATGAATAATCCACAGGACAATACTGCTGCCATAGCTGCCTGTTTGATCCCGTATCTCAGCCCTGCAAATACAATATATATCAGCTTGTAATCAATCATGTATTCGTTAGAAGTATTTTGAGAAGTAATCGTCATAAAACCCACCATGAAGAACAACAACAGATTCTCTATACAGTACAGCAAGCCTGACTTTTGCAGCCTGGAAGACAGGTGCCTCCATACTGAAGCTTTCTTGCTATGGGTTCCTTCACTATTGTTCTCCCTTGGTCTGCTTTTATAGTAATCCAGGTACCAAGAATAAGTCCTTTTCAAACCTTCCGCAAAGCAGCAGGAAGGTTTCCAATCCAATGCCACCCTGAGCTTGGTATTGTCCAGGCGAGAATCCCTTATGTCCCCTTCTCGTTCCTCTCTATATATAACCCCACTTACCGGTTGCAGTCCTCTCAGCACCTCCACCAGTTGGTTTACACTGCTTCCGGTGTTTGTCGACAGGTTATAGACCCCATCGATATTCTTTTCCACTGCCTTGTATATTCCAGCAGCTATATCCTTTACATATATGAAATCTCTGGTTTGACTGCCATCGCCAAATACTACCAGCTCCTTGCCCTGTACCGCTCTTTCCATGAATATGGAAATTACTCCTCCCTCTCCGATAACGCCCTGCCTGGGGCCATAAACATTGGAAAATCTGAAGCATATTGTGCTTAAGCCATAGAGCTGACTCCATTTTCTGCAGTATAGCTCGCCCGTGGCTTTACTCATTCCGTAAGGCGAAATGGGATCAGGCAGATCATCCTCGTCCAGAGGTATATCGGTTTTGTTACCATATATTGCAGCAGAAGATGCAAAAACAAATTTTCTTACTCCATATTGGGCAGAAAGCTGAAGCATGTTGGTAAGTCCAAGTATGTTGGAGCTTGTATCCTGGTAAGGGTCTTTGATGGAGCTTACCACATTTATCTGGGCTGCAAGATGCACCACAACATCAAACTTGTTGCTTCTGAACACCTCCCGACACCTGCTGTCTTCAATATCCATCCGGAAGGAAGTATGCTTGAATTTTATATTCTTCAAGTTGCCTGTTGATAAATTGTCTATAATGAAAATGCGATGGCCCTCCCTGAAGAATTCTTCTGCTACATGGGAACCTATAAATCCATATCCCCCTGTTATAAGAACATTCATAACACCATCTCACCTTCGCCTGCAGTTTGTATGAAAGCACCCACCGTAATAATCAACTGTTCTTTCATTTCATAAGAATATGTAGCCGCATATATTTTTAGAACCTATCTAATAATCCAGATTTAAAAAATCAAAAGTAAGCCTACCTGACGCACTGTCCAATTATCGTTCTGGCGTATATATCCCTGTGACTGCACCTGGGTCGGCGCCTCACGAAGTATTCCCCGGCCTTCAAGCTGCTATCCCGCATCATGCTTAATAATTAACAATAATGAAATTAGCAGAAAAAGGAGGCTCCCTTGTTTGGGAAGCCTCCAACCGCTGTAAAATCTTACTAAAAGACTTTTTACCTGTCTTTTCTTATTATTTCATAAAGCCTTTCGCTTACTGCACTAATATCCTTCATGGACTTGTTAATAGTGTCTATACTGTCATTTTCAGCTTCCATAGAAGCGAGCATTTCTTCGGCTGAAGCTGAATGCTCCTCCGAAATGCTTGCTATACTCTCCGATTCCTGTCTGATCCTTGAGAAAATCGAAGATGTTTCTTCTATGCTGCCCTCAGCTTTTTCAACATCATTATCAATTGCTTTGAATGCAGTCTGTATCTTCTCAAAGCTCTCATTTACCTTATTAACTATTGTCACTCCTTCTTCAGTGGCATTGTTACCCTTCTGTGCCACCAGGAGGGCATTTGATGTCTTATCTTTTATGCTGCTCATTATATCGTTGATATGTTCAACAGTATTTGCACTTTGCTCTGCCAGCTTCCTTACTTCCTCAGCCACCACAGCAAAGCCCTTTCCCGTTTCTCCTGCTCTTGCAGCCTCAATTGCGGCATTCAGCGCCAGAAGATTTGTCTGATCAGCAATTGCAGTTATCCCCGAAAGAAAGCTATTGATCTCATCCATGTTGCTCTGCAGCTCCTGTACCGTTGAAAGCGACTCCCGCACTGAAAGGCTGATGATATTCATCTGTTTATCCATATTGCTGATTTCTTTGGCGCCTTCCACAACTACCCTGCTGGCTTTTTCCGACACCTCCGAAAGCTGCATGAATGAATCATGGACCCCAGAGACCTTTTCCTCTGCCTGAGCCATCATCTCACTTATCTGATTGTTGCTCGCAGCCTGCTCTACCACACCTTTTGCCACGTCCTGTACAGTGGTGGTTATACCGGTGCTTATTTCACTGACAGCTTCAAGATTGGTGCTGGATTTCTTGATGCCGTTATTCAGATCCTGGTAGTTCTTATTTATGACTTCCATTGTCTTCTCCAATTCATCGAGCAGACCTTTCGCTTTCTTTTGCCCCTCCAAAGCTGTCTCGACCAGTCTGCTTCCCCATTTGGTCAGACAGAAAATTACCCCTATAGTGATGTCAATATATAGCATCAACGCAAGTGTAGATCCAAAATTCGTATACTGCCCGATAAATAATGCGTCCTTGTCAAGAAAGTTTACTGCCAGCACCCCTGCATTGACCACAGCGCCAAATATCAATATCAGTTTTTCGTTGAAATACAGTGCGATCATCGCAATTGATATAAACATAAGATGATGGTATGCTACCAAAAATGAATTGGCACTCAAGAATGACAATATTGAAATAATAAAAGGCACCAGAGCAAAAATCATTGCTTTTACATTATCATGCAGCGGTATAAAGTATATGCCCAGCAACACTACACAGGCGGACAGTCCCTTTACTATTGTTGGTATTGATTTGGTAAAACCCAATGCAGAAATCGAAACCACACTCATTACAATTGCTATAATACACACACATAGCAGATTTACAAGGTGTACCCGCTTAACATTGTACTTTTCTTCAGCTTTTGTTTCCATTTGCATTACCTCTCATCCATTTTTTTAGCCAGTGGGTAATATGGGAACAGTCTCCCAATTGGACTATATATTCCATACTTCTACACAATTTTCATTTTCCCTGCCTTCATTTCATAGTTATGCACGAAAACTTATATTGATTCAATAAAATGGTGTGTAGGGGTATTTATGGTATTGATTCCTTTAGTTAGCATAGTGAAGAAGCCCTACCTCAATGCAAGCTTATGCATTTCCTGCAAAAAATAAAAACCCCCTGGGCAGTTATGCTGTCCAGGGGGTAAAATATACACTACTTAGATAATAGTAATATTTTCTGCCTGAGGTCCTTTAGGTCCGTTAACTACGTTGTAGGATACCTTCTGGCCTTCCTGCAGTGATCTGTAACCTTCTGCATTTATCTGAGAGAAGTGTGCGAATACATCTGTTCCATCTTCACCTGTGATAAATCCATAACCTTTTTCTCCGTTGAACCATTTTACTGTACCATTCATACTATGTGTACCTCCAAATTTTTATTACTTAAACACCTTGTAATAAGTCACCACTAGCATTTCAAAGTTTCGCATACTATATTTTTAGTACTTATTGAAATATATATGTGTTACATTATTTACTATTTATTTAAGCTACTAATAATAATGTCATACTTTCCACTAAAAAGCAAGTTTTGTGAATTATTAAATAATACCACCCCAGTAATAATAGGGGCCTTTATCCAGCCTTTGCCATAAGGGGCTTACAGGATTTTCTAGAACACCTTTTTACATATGCTTACCTCAGAAGGCTTTTCCCTTAATTCATTCAATTGTGGAATAATTTTTTTGAAATGCTCTGAAGTCATATGGAGGCTCAAAGCTCTCTCACTTTCCCATTCCTCGATTATCAACATTACCTTGGGGTCCTTTATATCCTGGAAAAACTCATATTTGATGCAGCCTTCCTCTTTTACCGTATTTTCAACCATTTCTTTTGTAAGCTCCAGGATCTTTTCAATATTTTCTCCTTTAGCGTAACTTTTTGCTACTACCTTGATCATTTTTACAACTCCTTTAATCCTAGTTTTACACTACTTTCCCTATCTGTTAAAATAAAGTAATTATCAAACTCACCTGAGCATCCTCATACTTCCTGTCAGCTTGTTGACCTTTCCTTTGGGTCCATATATGCATATTCCCAAATAGTCGATCCGTTCTTTGGTCCTGTACCTCAGCTTTTCTGCATAGTCCTTGTAGTTAAGGGATCTCTGCGCTGTCTCACTGAAGCCTATCAAAAGGATCTCAGAGTCTCCCGACTCCTTTATCCTGTCATGCAGTTCTTTCAGTTCCTCCTTTGGTAGAGCAAGGATCGGGATAGGTATGTTTGTCAAGCCTTCATGAAGCCTCCCATCACCATCAGTCAGTCTTTCTCCCACAAGGCCTTCCACCCTGCCGGATAGGCTTATCCCCAGGGCAGCAGCAGTGTTGGCAGCAATACCTGACGGCAGGCTATCGTCAATTATCATCACACATTTCATAAGAATACCTCCTTCTTTTAGAAGATTATAAGGATATTCCAATGATTAATATTGTATAAAATTGACGTTATAATTTTATATCCTTGCAGTATTGCATGGGTGTTACACCGTAAGCCTTTTTGAATTCCCTGGTAAAATGGGACTGGTCGTAAAAGCCTGCACATACTGCAACGTCAGCCAGATCATCCTTACGCTTGAGCAGCTGCCTGGCATAGTTGACCTTCAACTGAAGCTGATAGGCGCTTGGGGTGGTGTTGAACCTCTTCCTGAAGCTCCTAATAAGTACGAATTTGTTCAGACCAAACAATTCCTCCATATTTTGCAGCTCTATTTCCTCCAGGAAATTCTTCTCCAGGTATCCCCTTACATTATTGATCTTTTCATCATTCTCAAGCTTTATTTCTATATCACAGCGATCGAATACTTCAATAAGTGTACTGACAAGCTCTGTTTCCTTACTGAATCTGCTCTCATCACTTTTAAGAAAGCTTGAAAGGTTCCGTATCTTTTCAAATTCCTCATCACCAAGCCGCTTTATCCCTATGGAATGGCTTTCACCCAAGCTCTCCAGCATATTCCTGCAGAATTCACCGTCAATATATATCATTGTGAATTCCCAGTTATTTATATCCACCGGACGGCATCTATGGCTGACAAAGGGGTATATGATCACCGCTTCCCGCTCGCTTATCAGATAGTCCCTCCCATTTACATCCAGGTGCGTCGAGCCCTTTTCTATGCAGCCTATGGAAAGCTCCTGGTGAAGATGGTCCTTGTAGGAGTGAAGGTCATCGTAGCAGGTCTTGACCTCGATCATATTATAAAACTGTGATTTATGGTAGTTTATACCCTTCATGGCAGAACCCCTCTGTATAAGTCGATAAATCACTCAAAAGCTCTCCGGTTTTCATACATTTTATCTCAAAACACAGCAAATTACAACTAAGCAAGCTTCAAGGTCATCCCAGTAATTGCGGCTTGCTTAATTTATATCAGCTAGCACAAGTATTGCAGCCCTGATAATAAAACAGAAGAACAAAGGCGCCTTCGACGAAGGTGAAAATTCTGGCACGACATACAAAAACACCCAACGGGTGATATGAAAAAAAAAGAGAGCCATGTACAATTATATATGGTTTTTCAATTACAGCTTCCATCAAATTATTAAGGAGGAGTATAAACTATGAGAAAAAAAGTGTCAGCTTTTATGCTGATCATGCTGATTGCAGGTATGGCATTTACTGCAAATATTGTACCTGTATATGCAGACATGGAGAGTTTTATAGGTGAGATCCAGTTATTGCCTTACAACTATGCGCCATTAGGCTGGATAGAGTGTAAAGGACAGGTTATGAATATTCAAAGCAATACTGCATTGTTCGCACTTATAGGCAGCAATTTTGGGGGTGATGGGGCAACCACCTTCGCCATACCGGATATGAGGGGTATGGAGCCTACAAAGGATTTACGATACTATATTGCAGCTGAAGGAATTTTCCCAGATCGCGATGGATTTGGTAATGAAGACTTTGTAGGTGAGATCAAGCTTTTTCCTTATAACTTTGACCCCAGCGGATATATTCGCTGCGACGGCAGAACATTAAATATTTCAGAATATAATGCGCTTTATGCCTTGATAGGGACTACATATGGCGGAAATGGTTCCACTACCTTTGCACTGCCGGATATGCGAAGCATGGAGCCAAGTGAATACACCAAATACTGCATTAACCCGGTTGGGTTGTTCCCAACACGAAATTAGTATGGAGGGTATAAAAATGATGAGAAAAAAAATATCGGCAATCATGTTAATTATACTTATAACAAGCCTTATGCTATCTTTTAATACAGTTCAGACTTTTGCAGGTGCAACCGATCCACTCATCGGAGAAGTCCACCTGATGGCATTTGATTATCCACCTCGATCCTGGGCGCTGTGCCGGGGACAAATACTAAATATAGCTCAGAATACAGCATTGTTTTCACTCATAGGCACACGCTTTGGAGGAGATGGGAAAACTACTTTTGCCCTGCCGAACCTTGAAGCGGCTGAGCCTAAGCCCGGAGATCCGAATTACGGAATGCATTATTGCATAGCATTAATGGGGATATATCCGACACGCGATTAATAAAAGCTTGAACTGAAGCATTGAATAGGAGGGAAACAGGTGTATAAAAGAAATATAATACAATGCAGGACATTGTTATTGATCATGATAATGCTCATATCCACATGCATATTTGCAGGACAAGTATATGCAGACGGAACTAATATCACCCAGGGTAAAACAGCCACCAGTAAACCTGTAGCTGATAATCTGTCTATCAATATCAGCCATATGGCTCCTTACGGACCATCAAGAGCTGTGGACGGAGATACCGGTGCATTAAGCAGGTGGCAGACAAGAAGGGGTGTTGACGGCTCGTATCTTCAGGTGGACCTGGGAGCAGTTCATGCTATAGACAGATGGGTCGTATATAACCAGAGCTATCAATGGAATAATGACCCTGTCTATGCAATGAAAGCATATAAGCTTCAAAAGAGTAATGATGGTCAGACCTTTACGGATGTGGATACAGTTTTGGGAAATACTCTTTCTGTGACAGACAGACCAGTTACAAAGTTTATTGCCCGATATTTGAGGGTACAGGTTATAGAAGGCAGTCTTGATGCAAACAGTAACCATTGGGATTGTATCCTGGAATTTCAAGCCTTTGGTAATCCTTCAACAAAGCCCTATGTCAATACGACAACAGCTACTTCAATTACCAGCTATAGTGCAACCTTAAGCGGTGAAGTAGCTTCTGACGGGTATGCAGATATCACTGAGCGCGGTTTTGTATATTCAACTACTGTAAATCCGGAAATCGGAGGTGCGGATGTCAATACTGCTATTGTTGCCGGAACCACCGGCACCTTTTCGCATACAATTACCGCAGGGCTTGTCAAGAACACACAGTACTACTATAGAGCCTATGCAAAAAATATAATGGGAACAACCTATGGAGCTTTACAGAGTTTTACGACTTTAGATTTGAGAGCTAATATTTCAGCGCCGCAAGCATTAGAAGAAACAACATTGGACAATATGACAATCATCGCAAATATTACGGGAGATACCTTTGCAGACAATATCCTGGCAGCCTCCAATTTTATACTGTCCAATGCTCCGACAGGTTTGACTGTTGAGAGCGTACAATATGACAGTGCTACGCAATGTACGCTTAACTTGGCTTATGATGGAACTGATTTTGATACGGACATAAGCAATCTTACGCTCAATGTTAAAGGTGCAGAGCTTGTAAGCAATTGTGATTTGGCAGCCTCAGACAATTTGACGGTGACAGCCTTAAATGATGATGAAGCCATAGCAATAGCTAATAATTCACAGATAGCTGAAGGTGCGGAAAGCGGTGGGGAGATAACTATAACGCTTACTGGCGGAACTTTTGCCCCAAGCCTGAGCCTGGGAAAATGGACAGTAAGCAATCTTCCTGCAGGAGTGACCCCAGGCAGCATAACCAGAGACAGCAGCACCGGCGCAAGAATAGTATTGGCCGGAAACAGTACCGAAGATTATGATGCAGATATAACCGATATAACGGTAAGCTGTACACCTGCAGAGTATTCTGATTCAATGGGCGGGGCAGTTTTAACACAGAACAGCGGAGTAACCTTTACCGCAAGGAATGAGCCCTCCGATATAGTATTATCCATGGCCTCAGTTGACGAAAACCAAGCATCCGGGACGGTTGTTGGGATCCTTTCCACCATTGATTCCGATGTTGGAGATACCTTTACTTATTCTCTGGTATCCGGCTTGGGAGATACATATAATGGAAGCTTCACTATACAGGATGATGAATTGCTTACAAATGAGGTTTTTGATTACGAAACCAGAAATATCTATGACATCAGGGTAAAAACAGTAGACTCCTTCGGCAGTGCATATGAAGAGAGCCTGCAAATTAATATAGCAGATGTATATGAAATACCTAACGTTACAAGCATCAGCATAAAGACACAGCCAGCCCTGGTATACACCGAAGGGGACAGCTTGGATTTGGGAACTCTGGCAGTAACGCTGCATATGGATAATGGAATGAATGAAGATATCACATTTGCAGACTTTGCGGCTAATGGAATAACAACAGATACTGCAAATGGAAAAGTGTTGGCGCTTGCAGATGATGGGTCAAAAATTACTGTTACTCATACTGCCAGCGGGCAGAGCGTACAAACATACAGCCTTACTGTAAACGCTCCTCAGATCATAACCTATACAGTAACCTTTGTGGATTGGGATGGACACACAATAGATACACAAACAATAAATGAGGGCAGCAATGCAACCGCACCAAGCGACCCTACAAGGGCAGGATATATATTTATAAGCTGGGATAAAGCCTTTAACAACATAACAAGCAACCTAACAGTAACGGCAGTATATATTGAAGATATCCCTGCAGTGACAGATGCCGATAAGGTAGCTCAGGATATAGCAGCCTTGAATATTGGCTTTGCGACAGGAGACAGTGAAAAAGCCGTTACAAAGGATATCACGCTGGAAGAGGTTGGATCCGTATATAGTTCAGATATAACCTGGACCTCAGACAATGAAGCAATCGAAATCAGCGGGGATACCGGAGTAGTTACAAGACCCGTATTTTCAGCAGGTGACGAAGATGTAACTGTAACAGCCCGTGTATATAATAATGGTGCAAGTGATATAAAGGACTTTCACTTGAATGTACTGGCGCTGGAACCTGTGATGTACACTGTAACCTTCAACAAAAATGGAGGAAGCACTGAAGCAAGTCCTAACTCAAAGACAGCAGTGGCGGGTGAAAGCATAGATGCACTGCCTGCGGTCCCGACCAGAAGCGGATATACCTTTGAAGGCTGGAACACAGCTGAAAACGGAAGCGGAACAGTATTTACGGCATCAACCGTAATAACAGGCGATATCACTGTATACGCCCAGTGGGCAGAGGTTCCAAAAGATAATGATGATAAGGATGGTTATTCATCCGGGGGTAGCGGTAGCAAAGGCAGCAACAGTACTCCACCAACACCTCCAGACACTGGCTCATCACCTGGGACTACAACAACGACAGCTACTATCGACAGAAGCGGTAATTTAACAGCTGCCGTAACACTACCACAGTTAAACAAGGCCATAAAACAAGCAGTTGAAGAAGCAGCAAGACAAGGGAACGGTGCTGCGGTAAAGGTGGAGATCAACGTAACCGCACCGGCGGGTGCAAAATCTGCTGAAACAAGCATACCGAAGGCGGCTGTCAGCACAGTAGGTGATGGCAGAGTAGATACATTGACCATAAAAACACCAATAGCAGCAATAACCTTTGATGGAAATGCACTTGATACAATTTCAAAGGAAGCTGCCGAAGATGTGGAGATAACGGTTTCCAAGGTGGACTCAGCCACACTCTCCGAAGAGACAAAACAAACGGTCGGTGGCAGGCCGGTATTCGACTTCAGGGTGACAAGCGGGGACAAGACAATATCACAGTTCGGCGGAAACGTAGAAGTTGCAGTACCGTATACACCTAAAGCCGGAGAAGATACCAGTGCTATAGTCATATACTATATCACCGCTGAAGGCAAGCTTGAGATTGTCAGCAACTGTGTATATGACCCTGCAACCGGAACTATAAGCTTCAGTACAAACCATTTTTCCCAATACGCAGTAGGCTACAACAAAGTCAGCTTCAAGGATGTTGCAGTAACTGCACCCTATAGCAAGGCAGTAAGCTTTATAGCAGCAAGGAGTATTACCTCGGGAACTGGCAACGGTAATTTTAATCCGGAAGCATCAATAACCAGAGGACAATTCCTTGTGATGGTAATGAATGCCTATGGTATAGAGCCGGATAAGGACCCGAACAACAACTTTACTGATGCAGGCAACACCTATTACACTGAATATCTCGCGGCAGCAAAGAGACTGGGATTGTCAAATGGAATAGGCAACAACATGTATGCACCAGAAAAAGATATGACTCAACAGGAAATGGTAACGCTATTATACAACACACTGAAGACAATAAGTGAGCTACCTGCAAGCGCTGAAGGAAAGGAGCTGAGCTCCTATAGTGATTCGGACCAGATAGCCGAATGGGCAAAGGATGCCATGACTTTGTTTGTAAAAGCTGGTATTATTACTGGCAGTGAAAATAGACTGGCACCTGCGGGAAATGCAAACAGGGCGCAAATGGCTCAGCTATTGTATAATTTGATGACAAAATAAAATAAACATAAAACGGACGGCCCTTTACTAGAGAT